>JAISUK010000091.1 GCA_031272075.1 Dysgonamonadaceae bacterium | reverse complement strand
TATATGGGCTTTATGAACCGCATCCCGTGGTTGGAGACGCCCAATATGGACCGTATGGCTCGCGAAGGCGCACATATACGTAATGCTTTTGTAACCACATCGTTATCGTCGCCAAGCCGTGCATCTATCCTTACCGGAATGTATTCGCACTCGCACAAGGTGGTCGACAACACGGCTCCGCTGCCGCAGGGGCTGACTTTCTTCCCCGAATATCTGCAAACGGCGGGTTACAGGACGGCTTTTTTCGGCAAATGGCACATGGGAAACGATTCGGGCGATCCGCAACCGGGCTTTGACCACTGGGAAGGTTTCCGCGGACAGGGCTCGTATTACAGCCCGCGCATCAACACCAACGGCGAGTGGATTCAGTATGACAGCACTACGTATGTAACCGATCTGATTACAGCGCACGCAATTGATTTTATGAAAAAGCAAAAGGCGGATAATCAGCCATTTTTCGTTTACCTTTCGCACAAAGGTGTGCACGATAATTTCGCTGCAGCGCCGCGCCACAAAGACTGTTACAAAGACAAAGAGCTGGTGCTGCCCGCTTCATTCAATACCCCGAAATACGGCTTGAAGTCGCTGCCGAGCATTGATCCCGCGACCGGCAAGGCGGCATCGGGCAAGGATTATTACGGAGCAGATATGATGCCCGACTGGGTGAAAAATCAGCGCGAGAGTTGGCACGGGGTGGATTATTCGTATCACGGGCGTCCGTGGGATGTGCAGGTGCGCAAATATTGCGAAACGCTGCGCTCGGTTGACGAAAGCATCGGCTCGGTGCTCGACTATTTGCAGGAAGCCGGTCTCGACGAAAATACGCTCGTCATCTATATGGGCGACAACGGTTTTGCCTGGGGCGAGCACGGTCTGATCGACAAACGGCAGTTCTACGAAGAATCCGTTCGCGTGCCGATGCTGGCGCGCGCTCCCGGACTGTTTGAGGGTGGCAAAGTAGTTGAAAATATGGTACAAAATGTGGATATTGCACCAACCATAATGGACTTTTTGGGCATAAAAAAGGCGCCGCAGATGGTCGGTTACTCGTTCATTCCATTGCTGAAAGGCAAGACGACGGAATGGCGCGACAAGATTTTCTACGAGTACTATTGGGAGCACGAGTTTCCGCAGACACCAACGATGCACGGTGTGCGTACAGACCGTTACAAGTATATTCGATATCACGGTGTATGGGATACCAACGAGTTTTATGATTTACAGGCAGATCCGGACGAGATGCACAACCTCATCGCTTCGCCGGAACATCAGGAAACGATCAAGCAGCTCGACCACGAACTTTACAACTGGCTCGAATCGACCGATGGAATGATGATCCCGCTCAAACGCACCGAGCGTCCGCACAATGACCATCGTAATAAGGGAAATTATTAACAGTATGGTTCTTCGATAGACCAAGTTATAGCTGAAGCGAAACGTGATATCGAGTACATCGTTTATTGATAAGGACATTGCATCCGCAATCCGAAATCCTCAAATTCATTCTCTCCGAAAGTGATGTGGCAATATGAATATAAAAAACCAATCGGGCGCAGAGGTAGAAGCCCACGCCCCAGTCATCATCTCCGCCTCACGCTCGACGGATATACCGGCATTTTTTGCGCAATGGTTTATCAATCGGCTGCGGGCGGGCTATTGCGTATGGTACAATCCGTTCAATCAGCAGCCAATGTATATTTCGTTCAAAAATTGCAGGGCGGTGGTTTTCTGGACAAAAAATCCAAAGCCGCTTATTCCGCTTTTGAATGAACTTGACGACAGAGGCATTAACTACTATTTTCAGTTCTCGTTGAACGACTACGAAAAAGAGCGTTTTGAGCCAAATTTGCCGCCGCTGCAAAAACGGATTGAAACATTGAAAGAATTGTCCGAAACAATCGGCAAAGAAAAAGTTGTTTGGCGTTTCGACCCAATGATTTTGACCGATACAATTACTCCGCGCGAAATCTTAACGCGGGTATGGAATATCGGCAACCAACTGAACGGTTATACAGATAAATTGGTGTTTAGTTTTGCCGACATTGGCGGTGTTTATAAAAAGGTGCAAAACAATTTGAAACGCGAAAACATTCCATACATTGAATTTACCGAAGCAACGATGAATGAAATTGCCGAAGGACTGATGAAAATTCGCAATAATTGGGCTGAAAACGGTTGGATAATATCACTCGGCACTTGTGCAGAACAGATTGATTTGGAACGCTACAGCATTGAGCATAACCGCTGTATTGATGGGGAATTGATGAAACGGATTTTCAGCGACGATCCGGATTTGGTTTATTATCTGAATTACGGGAAATTGCCGGAAAAAGGAGAAAAGTTGTTTGAAGACGAAAACTTTCCAAGTTTAAAAAATTTGGAAAGTTTAACGCCCGCAAAATTGAAAGACGAAGGACAGCGAAAAGCATGCGGCTGTATGATTTCAAAAGACATTGGTATGTACAATACTTGCAGCCACTTTTGCGTGTATTGCTATGCGAATACTTCGAAAGAGGCGGTCGAGCTGAACAGGAAAAGGCACGACGATCATAACGAAAGTATCATAAAATAAAATCGCCGCCGTTTGCTCATCTCTGATAGATTGTCTAATTTTGCTTTCTCAACAACAAAAAATAAAGATTGATTACGGATGAATATGGATTTACAACAACTCAAAAAATCACTTTTTGCTGACGGCGCAATCAGTGAAACCGACACCGCATTGCTTCGCGAAACATTGCTCGACGGCGGCATCGACAAAGAAAAAGCCGAATTTTTGTTTGAAATAAAAGATTCCGTCAGTCGCAAAAAAATCCACAAAGATTTGGAAAATCTTTTTGTCGAAGCGATTTCGAGTTTTCTGCTCGAAGACGAAGATTCGCCCGGAGAGATTGACGACAACGAGGCAAAATGGCTTCGAGCTAAAATCCAATACAAGGGTTTTGCGGACGATATCGACAAAAAACTGCTTGCCAACCTGCGGCGTAAGTCCATCAATTTCCCCAAGATGTTGAACTATAAAAACAAGTATGTCAGAGGATTTGAGGTATTTCTGTTCAGTTTGCGGTTTGTCACTTTTACTGCCGTACTGGGATCGATGATAGCCTCCGTCATCCTCTTTATCACAAGTTCGATGCAGGTTATCAAGGGGATGCAGGATTTTTTTCATTATTTCGGCGAAGACAAAACCGGCAACCTCGAACATCTTGTCGCAACTTTTGTCGCCTCGATTGACGGCTATCTGTTTGCCACAGTGCTGATTATTTTCAGCATGGGCGTTTATGAGCTCTTTATCAACAAGATAGACCCTGTCAACAAGGTGCTTGACTCGCGCCCGTCATGGTTGCAAATCAGCAGTATCGACGACCTCAAATCATCGTTGGGCAAAGTGATCCTGATGATTCTGATCGTCTCGTTTTTTGAACATTCATTGAATATCCACTACGAATCGGTCAGCGATTTGCTGTTTTTAGGAATCGGTATCTTGCTGATTTCTGCGGCGCTTTTTTTGACGCACGTTCATGGCGGGCACAAACATAACGAACCGGAACATTAAAGTTTTTAAAAATTTAATCGCGCCAAATTCGGAAATAAAATCGCGCCAAATTCGGAAATAAAATCGCTCCAAATTCGGAAATAAGTTGTATACTTGCAGCGTCAAATCATTTATTTTACGACTAAAAATAACTACATATCAAGAATTTGTGACAAAGAACTGCAAGAAGCGCTAGCATCGTCCGGAGCAGTGCTTTATTGAAGGGGCAAAATGGTGCGGAAAAACAAGTACGGCAGAAAAGTATAATTTTTTTCTGATTTTGAAACATACATGTCCGTATTAATTCGTAACAAAAAAATAAGGCAGCTGTCTATCACAAACAACTGCCTTAAACACACAATGAAAACTTGCATAAAAAAATTTGATCTGTGCGTGACTCCGAAGGGATTCAAACCCCCAACCTTCTGATCCGTAGTCAGATGCTCTATTCAGTTGAGCTACGGAGCCGATTTCGCCATTTCATCAATATCAAAGGAACGATAGATGATTTTTGCGACTGCAAAATTAATATTTTATTTGAAGTAGACAAAAACTTTTGCAGATTTTTTTATTCAATCCCGATTCATTCATGTATTTTTGTATGTTGTTTTTAAAATCTCATATTGTTGTACGATGAATTTAATCCCGTTAGCTGAAAGAATGAGACCCCGATCGCTGGATGATTATGTAGGTCAGGAACATTTGGTGGGTGATGGAAGTATATTTCGGAAAATAATCGAATCGGGACATATTCCCTCGTTTATATTATGGGGGCCTCCCGGAGTCGGCAAGACGACGCTGGCAAAAATTATTTCCAAGCAATCGGACATTCCTTTTTTTTCGCTGAGCGCCACAAGTTCGGGCGTGAAAGAAATCCGTGAGATCATCGACCAAGTGAAGTCCGCTTCGTTTTTCGATCGGAACCGTCCGATCTTGTTTATCGATGAGATTCACCGTTTTAGCAAAGCACAACAGGATTCGCTGCTGTCGGTTGTGGAAACAGGAATCATCACTTTAATCGGGGCAACAACGGAAAATCCGTCGTTTGAAGTGATCACCCCCCTACTCTCTCGGTGTCAGGTCTATGTGCTGAAGCCGTTGGAAGAAGTTGATTTGTTGAAATTGATGAAAAAAGCCCTGGAAAACGACCCGCTACTCAAGCAGCGACAGGTTGAGGTAAAAGAAACCAATGCCTTGATCCGCTTTTCCGGCGGTGATGCCCGGAAGTTACTCAACATCCTGGAATTGCTGATCGAATCGGAAAATGAAGATAAAATCGTCATCACCGATGAAAAAATCATCGAAAAACTGCAAGAGAACCCTGCCACGTATGACAAAAACGGCGAGATGCACTATGACATTATTTCCGCTTTCATCAAATCAATACGGGGAAGCGATCCCGACGGCGCCATCTATTGGCTGTCACGCATGGTGGCCGGAGGCGAAGATCCCAAATTTATCGCGCGACGACTGGTTATTTCTGCGGCGGAAGACATCGGGCTTGCCAATCCGAATGCTTTGCTCTTGGCGAATGCCTGCTTCGATGCATTGACGAAAATCGGCTGGCCGGAAGGACGTATCATTCTTGCCGAAACTACCATTTATCTGGCTACAAGTCCAAAAAGCAACTCGGCGTATCTGGCGATAGAAGAAGCTTTGTCTGTCACCGAACAGACGGGCAACTTGCCCGTGCCCCTGCATCTGCGGAATGCTCCCACGAAATTGATGAAGGAATTGAATTATTCCAAAGGATATAAGTATGCCCACGATTACGATAATAATTTTGTAGAACAAGTTTATTTACCTAAAGAAATAATAACCAAACAGTTCTGGAATCCGCAAGAAAACCCGGCGGAAATACGCATAAAAGATTCGCTGAAAAAACTATGGAAAAATAGGTATGATTGACAAAATTTTCGTAATTTCGCTGAGTTTTTTATTTAAATTCAAAAAACGGAATTTGAGATGAAGGTAGAGGCTTTTTGCCGCTTTCATTTTTCAATTTTCAACTAATAAAATTATTCTACATGAAAAAGTACAATTTTAATCCAGGTCCGTCGATTCTTCCACAGAGTACGATTGAACAGACGGCGCAAGCTATTCTTGACTTTAATGGAATCGGGTTATCCCTGATGGAAATCAGCCACCGATCGAAAGACTTCCAAGCGGTAGTGAACGAAGCGGTCGATTTATTTAAAGAATTGCTGTCGATTCCGGACGGCTATTCGGTGTTGTTTCTTGGAGGCGGAGCAAGCCTGCAGTTCTGCATGGTTCCCTACAATCTGATGGAGAAAAAATCTGCGTATTTGAATACCGGAGTGTGGGCAAATAAAGCATTGAAAGAAGCAAAACTGTTTGGCGAAGCTGTCGAAGTCGCGTCTTCCAAAGAAGCCAATTACACTTATATCCCAAAAAATTATTCCATACCTGTCGATGCGGATTACTTCCACATCACGACAAACAACACAATTTATGGTACGGAAATCCATACTGACATCGATTCGCCCGTACCGTTGATTGCCGACATGTCGTCCGACATCCTGTCCAGACCGATGGATGTTTCGAAATACGGATTGATTTATGGCGGCGCACAGAAAAACCTGGCCCCTGCCGGCGTCACTTTCGTGATCATCAAAGAAGCATTGTTGGGAAAAGTGAGTCGCCCGATACCAACGATGCTGGACTATCGGACACACCTGAAAGAAGGTTCTTTGTTTAACACCCCGCCGGTTGTCCCGATATACGGCGCTCTTCAGACATTGAGGTGGCTGAAAAGTCTCGGTGGCCTGAAAGTGATGGAAAAGATGAATCTCGAAAAAGCGGCATTGCTTTACGATGAAATCGAACGCAATAAACTGTTCAAGGGTACCGTGGCTGTGGAAGACCGTTCGCTGATGAATATCTGCTTCGTTATGGACGAGGCTTACAAAGAATTGGAAGAAGAATTTTACAAATTCGCTTCCGAACGCGGCATGATCGGCATCAAAGGACACCGTTCTGTCGGCGGCTTCCGTGCATCCACCTACAATGCGCTTCCGAAAGAGAGCGTTATCGCCTTGGTTGATTGCATGAAAGAATTTGAAAAGAAACACTAATTTATATAAATATTATAATTATGCAAACCATTGACAAATTTAATTTCTCCGGCCAAAAGGCCTTTGTGAGGGTGGATTTCAATGTCCCTTTAGATGAAAATTTCAATATTACCGACGATACCCGTATTCGGGCCGCGCTACCGACATTGAAAAAGATCCTGAACGACGGTGGATCCATTATCCTCGGTTCACATCTGGGGCGTCCCAAAGGACCGACGGCAAAGTATTCATTGAAACACATCCTGCCCCATGTCTCCAAATTATTGGGTGTAGATGTCCAGTTTGCCGATGATTGTATCGGTACGCAGGCGAAAGAAAAATCAGCAGCATTGCAACCGGGACAGGCATTGATGCTCGAAAATCTCCGATTTTATGCCGAAGAAGAAGGCAAACCGCGTGGATTGGCCGAAGATGCTCCGGAAGAAGAAGTGAAAGCGGCAAAAAAAGCCGTCAAGGAAAGTCAAAAAGAATTTACAAAAACTTTGGCTTCCTACGCTACCGTCTATGTGAATGACGCTTTTGGCACTGCGCACCGCGCACATGCATCCACCGCTCTGATCGCCGAATATTTTGATGTCGATCATAAACTGTTCGGCTATCTGATGCAAAACGAGATCGATGCCGTGGAAAAAGTGATGAAGAATACGACACGTCCATTCACTGCCATCATGGGAGGATCGAAAGTCTCTTCCAAGATTGAGATTATCGAAAATCTGCTCACCAAAGTCGACAACCTGATTATCACGGGCGGAATGACTTATACGTTTACGAAAGCGCTGGGAGGCAAAATTGGTAAATCAATTTGCGAAGACGACAAATTGGATCTGGCGTTGAGTTTGCTGGCTAAAGCGAAAGAAAACAATGTGAATATGGTATTGGCGGTCGATGCCAAGATCGCCGACGATTTCAGCAATGATGCCAACACACAATTTGTGGCGGTAGATAAAATTCCAGACGAATGGGAAGGATTGGATATCGGCCCAAAAACCGAAAAACTGTTTGCCGAAGTGATCAATAAATCCAAGACTATCTTATGGAACGGTCCTACCGGTGTATTTGAATTTGAAAACTTCACACATGGCTCCCGCTCAGTAGGAGAAGCCATCGTGGAAGCCACTCAAAATGGCGCTTTTTCACTCGTGGGCGGAGGTGATTCCGTCGCATGTGTGAATAAATTTGGGATTGCCGACAAGATGTCATACGTCTCCACAGGAGGCGGCGCTTTGCTCGAATTTATCGAAGGGAAAGAGTTGCCGGGGATCAAGGCGATCAGGGGGTATTAATCCCGAAAGAAAAGCTCAAAATCGGGACTTGAAGAAAAAACAGGCATGGTAAGTATTGCAATATGGTCTTTTTTTAGTACTTTTGTCCCGCTTTTGCAGAAGGAAAGGTGCTCGAGTGGTTGAAGAGGCACGCCTGGAAAGCGTGTATACCCCTAAAGGGTATCACGGGTTCGAATCCCGTTCTTTCCGCAATAATACTTTTATTTGTTTGTAAAAAAGACTGCCCCGTTTCGAAAAGAGCGAGGCAGTCTTATTTATACTCGGTATCTCGGAAGGCTTACCAATCCAACGGCGCTATTGGAGTGATTTGCATACTTCCTGATTGATTTTTTTCAGGCGATCTTCTTCCAGTTTGATGATTTTGCGGTCGTAAGTCATCAAACCATTTACTTCTCCTTCCACATCGGTGGTTTGGGTATATACGGCAGCCGAAAATCCGAACGGGATCAGTTTCTTCAACTGTTCGGCAAATTTGATGTATTCGTCCGTGACTTCTTTCGAATTTTTGAACTGCACATAACCCCAGTGGCGTTCAATCTGCCAAATATGACCTTCTATCGGCAGCCCGATTCCGCCATATTCTCCAAGGACTGTAGCACGATAACCGTCATATAAGAACATTTCGGGACTCGGATATTTATGTAAATCCAGGATATCGCCCGTATGGTAATGGTTGCCGCCGCTGGCGGGATTCACCAAACGCGAAGGATCATAACTTTTCGTCCATTCGACGATTTCTTTCGTTTTGAACTGTCCCCAAGCTTCATTGAACGGCACCCACACCACTACGCAAGCATAAGGAGAAACAAAATCGATGATTTCTTTCCATTCTTTACGAAAATTCGCTTCCGATTCCGGTGAGCGGACAAATTCGTTGCCTTCAAAATAGGCATGCCAATCCCAACGGGGCGACTTGTCGCCGCTCGGCATGTCTTGCCATACAAGGATGCCTAAACGGTCGCAATAGGTATACCAACGCGCAGGCTCAACTTTCACATGTTTACGTATCATATTGAACCCGAAATCTTTGGTCTTTTGAATGTCGTATTTCAAAGCTTCATCAGTAGGAGCAGTATACAAACCATCCGGCCACCAACCCTGATCGAGCGGACCGAACTGGAAAAGATCCTTATTATTCAATTGCATGCGCGTCACTCCGCGTCTATCGCGTTTCGTCGAAATCTTGCGCATAGCGCAATAACTCTTGACTTTATCGACAATTTTTCCATTGGAATAGAGGTTGATTTCCATGTCATACAAGAAAGGAGAATCGGGCGACCAGAGCTTAGCATCCGGAATGTTCAACTCAAGTGTTTGTCCTGTGACAGATTTTGCTGTTGCTACGACAGTACCGGCATCCAACACCTTCACTTCCACAACATCACCCGGCTGCGCATTTTCCGTGCACACATCGACGGACAATTTATTCACATCAATCGCAGGTACGGGTTTGACATTGTTGATGTATTTTTCGTTTACCGGCTCCAGCCAGACTGTTTGCCAGATTCCCGTTACTGCGGTATACCAGATCCCTTCCGGACGACTGACTTGCTTCCCGCGCGGCTGGTATCCGGTATCGGTGCCGTCCCATACTTTAACGACTAATTTTTGTTCTCCGGATTTCAAGAAAGGAGTAATATCAAAATGAAACGGGGTATATCCACCGGTATGCGTACCGATTTTTACGTCATTCAAAAAGACTTCCGTTTTCCAATCGACCGCTCCGAAATGCAGGACGACATGCTTGTTTTTCCAACCGGAAGGGATGGTGAATTGTCGCCGATACCATAGCTCATTTTCCGCCCCGACATTTTTTTGCACGCCCGAAAGGCTTGATTCGATGGCAAAAGGGACCAGGATCTTCCCTTCGTAACGATCCGGTTCGGCATTTCCACGAGGCAAGACGGCGTAATCCCACAATCCGTTGAGGTTTTGCCAATCGGAACGTTCCATCATTGGACGGGGATATTCGGGCAAGACATTTTGCGGATCAATCTGTGCCGCCCAATCTGTTTTAATCTTGTCACCAACGGGCTTCCATTGCCCAAACACATTCAAAGTCAGCATAATAATAGCTGTAATAAATAACACTCTCTTCATAATAAATTTGTTTTTGTGAATAATTTATAGTTTGTAAATATATTGTGCTTAGATTTTCAAAATTCGGGGCAGACGGCAGAAATCGACGGCGAATCTGTCGCCACCTTTGGCCAACCGTCAATCCAGGTAATCTTATCTAAAAATAGATTGCGGCCCTTGGTGTTTTCCAGGCAATAACCGTGATACAATATCCAGTCGTTCCCGGCTTTGTCCTGCACAATCTCGGAATTATGCCCCAGACCGACAAATGCCTCATTTTGATGGATGACGGTCTCGTAATAGTTGTCGAACATCGAACGACCCTGCTTATCAAGGTAAGGCCCGAAAAGGCTTTTTGAGCGTCCGACCACAACCCTGTAAGTGCTTTTTACGCCCTCACAACAGGTGCCCGTTGAACCGAAAAAATAATAGTAATCGCCTCGTTTAAGGATGTATGACCCTTCTGTGCCATTGTCGTCGAAGGTTTGTGTGTCCTTACCGGCGATGCGCACCTTTTCGGCGCCTGGTTTGATGGTTAGGCCGTCGTCCGACAGTTCAATACAGTAAATGCCGCAGAAACTGCCCCATATCAGGTATTTTTTTCCGTTATCTTCAAAATAGAACTGGTCGATGGAATTGGTCACCCCGATACCATTGCTGCGGAACAACATCCCATGATCCGTGAAAGGTCCTTCCGGTTTATCGGCCACAGCCACGCCGATCCCGCAAGTCTGGATACCACCCCAGACCGACATCGAATAATACAGCACGTATTTCCCGTTGATATAATTGATATCCGGCGCCCAAATGCCTGCATCGGGCTCAAAAGAAGGGCGCTCAGCACCGTCAAAAGCATTGCCTACAAAATCCCAATTCACCAAATCCGGAGAGTGATAGATTGGCAGTTTGCGGGCATTTTCCGTACAATACAGATAAAAACTGCCATCTTCTACTTGGATGATGCTTGGATCGGGGATGTTTTTCCGTACCACCGGATTCTGATAGCTTTTTTTCGGCTCGGCGATATGAAAGCGTGTAATGCCGTTAAATTCCACATCCATGCCTTTATCCGCGAACAAGCCGACTTGCGCTTCTCCATAATCGTCTTGCAGTTCATATACTTGCCTCGAATCAACAAAGAAATAAATCTTTCCGTCATTTTTCACAACTCGCAGGTTGTAGCTTTGTTTCGACATTTCGTTGATATGTATTTTTTGCAATGCGGCCAGCTGCTGCCTCACAGGCCTATCTTCCAGCACACTTTTTGTGACAAATTTCATTTTTGTCGTAGTAATTGGAGAGAATGTGATCCTGCTGAATCCGGGGTGAAACCAGTCGACTTCCTTCAAATCTGTGATTTCTTTCCAAGATCCGTTTTCATCATAATACACCCAGAACAACTCGTGGATATTATCGACAAAGACATCACTCTGGTACGCAGGATTTTTACTCAGCAATACCGCATCGAGCGTGGTGGGGGAATCAAAAATAAAATGCCTTTCCATTCCATCGCTGAAAACCATATTGGCATAGTATTCTTTCAGGTTTGCAAGCGGTACCGTGACCGGCTTCATCGTCTTTCCATCGTTTTCGCCGGAGATGACCAATTGTCGGTTTTTGTAGTCAAAAGCCGCTTTCACATAGTTTTTTCGGTCAATATAGACGGGATACATTCCTGCCGACCCTTCTCCGGAACGGGCGTCAATCTGCGCACTCATCTCATAATGATCCAGTAAATCGCCTTTGAGCCAAAGGCCGGGGCGACCCGACGGATTGCCCGATTGATCAGCGGCATTTCCTTTGTCGGAACTTCTCCAACCTTTGATATGGGCGTCAAATTCATCCCAACCGATGGTAAACGTAATCCCGTCGAAGGAAGCGCCGACATCATCGGAACAGATTCCAGGCAATCCTTTCCTGTCAAAATGCGTTTGGATAAATGGCTGTTCGGGAGCAGGCAAATCGTCGATTAATACGTTAAATTCCGAATGATTCTTGAATACCGCCAATTTATGATACACTTCCGTTCGGAAATCCGAACTCAACGGAAAAGAAGCGGTACGCAATACGCCTTGGTCCTGCAGCATATACTTCCATTGTTTATTCGGGTTGTCAATCAAGATCTTCAACCAATTATCATCATTTTCTTTCCAAGCGATGATGCCGGAAGCAGGCGCATTTGCCGAAGACGGCTTGATTCCGGCTTCAAAATAATAATGCGTAGCCGGAGTGCTTGGAATGGTTTGGTTTACAACCGGCAGCTGCTGATTGGCGTCCGACAGATACCGGTAAGTAGGCATGGAGGGCACGGGATGGTACCCTGTGGTCTTTCCTGCTGTTATGCCATCTACTGTCAGTGTTTTGTCGTGAAAATGAACGCGATTGATGTATTGAGCGCGTGCGTCCCGTTCTCCCGCACTCTTATTCGCCATGTAAATCAGCCACCATTCAAATCCATTCGGCCCCCGAAGGATATTGGGTTGTCCGGGGGTGTAGAGGATTTCATCCGCCACCTGGTCGCGCATGGCAAAAAGCGCTACATCCAGGAAATTAGAGCGTCTGCCCGGATGGGCTTCAACCGCAAGCAGATTGGAGCCTTCTTTCAACAGTTCGTGTTTATTTCGCAGGTCAACATGCAGGTAGGCACCCCGTTCTTTTTCATAAACCAACGTTCCGTTGAGATAGACTTTCGCGGCTCCGTCATGATGAATCCGCAAAGATAAATTGCCGTGAGACAACGCATTGTATGTAAATTGTTTCCGCAGGAAACAAGTATCTTCTCGCCAGGTCGTGACGACTTTTTTTGTTGTGGAATTTTCCGTCACCGGAAATCCAAAGCCGGTTTTTCCCTTTTTCCATGAAGCGCTGTTGAAATCGACTGCCTCCCAGTCGGTTTCCCGACGACCGAACGAATAGGCAAACAATCCGGCATCTTCATATTTCAATAAATCAACATGGCTGTCTTCCAATGCGATCTGATTCGATCTCACAACCGGATGCGGGTATTTGTTTCCATGGTTAAACTCCATCGGACCGGACGCTTCTGCAATGCCCAGCGCATAGTTGCCCCATTGGGTTGAAGTATGATTTGCATTGAACATCAGATAATAACGGTCGCGGTATTTGATCACCCAAGGCCCTTCTTCCACCCGATTGTCCAACGATTCCCAATTGCCGGATTGCGCCGCAAAAATATACTTCGCCTCACCTTCAAAAGTATACGGATCTTTCATCGGGCGCGCCCAAATGGTGTTTCCATCGGTAAATTTCACCATATACAGGTATAATTTGCCATCATCATCAATAAACAGGTGCGGATCAATCCGATTATCAAGCCATGAATCCTTGACCGGTTCATCGTATGGGCCAAGCGGATTTTCGGAAGTCGCATGTGCGACATGAACCACATTGCGATCTCTACCCCAATAGTTTACAGACCAATACAAATGAAAGGTGCCATTGATATAGTGCAAATCGTTCGCATGAATCTGTTCATCACCGATGCCGAATTTGGTTGCCCAATCATTATTCATGGTGACGGCGTGTATAGGGCCTTCCCAGTGAACCAAGTCGTTGGAAACAAAAAAGTCGCCTCTGGTAAATACCCCGCCGATGTAATATCGACCGTTGAATTTCATAACGCCTGCGTCAGCTACGCCCGGCAAGACAGGATTGCTGATATTCGGTCGTTGCGCATAAAGCGAAATAAACAAGACTGACAGACAGAGAACGATTTTTGTTCTCGTAATTGAAATGTCGTTAATAGACTTCATTGTAATTTAGATTTTAAGAATGGTATAACAGCATTTTTTGCATGATTTCTTTTGTATTAATACTCACAAATATACAGTAAAAATTGATACATCCAACAATGATAGATAAATATTTTTTCATGATTCGCATTATTAGAGACAAAAAAGCTTTTCATCGTGCGAGATATGACAAGATGTCAGTCGTATAGGAATGGCATTTTTTTTGAAACAATTCCGTAAAACATCACGAATATAAATAACTAAAATACAAAAAATATGAGTTCACAAAAAGGACATATCGGTGTTACCACCGAAAACATTTTTCCTATAATCAAGAAATTCTTATACAGTGATCATGAGATTTTTCTCAGGGAATTGGTCTCAAATGCCGTAGATGCCAGTCAAAAATTGAAAACCATGGCTTCTGTCGGCGAATTTAAAGGAGAATTAGGCGACCTGAGCGTCAGGGTAAAGCTCGACGCCGACACGATCACAATCTCTGATCGGGGCATCGGGATGACTGCCGAAGAAATTGAGAAATACATCAATCAAATCGCTTTCTCTAGCGCCAACGATTTTCTGGATAAATACAAAACGGATGCGAATGCCATTATCGGACATTTCGGATTGGGCTTTTATTCTGCTTTTATGGTCTCTAAAAAGGTGGAGATCGTGACTAAATCATTTCGGGATGACATGCCTGCCATGAAATGGACTTGCGACGGATCGCCGGAATATGTGATGGAGGAAACGCAACGAACCGAACGAGGGACAGATATTATTCTCTACATCGATGACGACAGCAAGGAATTTCTGGAAAAAACACGGATCGAATCCATGCTGAAAAAATACTGTCGCTTCCTTCCCCTCCCGATCGTCTTCGGCAAAAAAAGCGAATGGAAAGACGGCAAATCGGTGGAAACGGATGAAGACAATATCATCAACGACACCAATCCGCTATGGACACGGAAGCCGGTTGATCTGAAACCGGAAGATTACAAGCAGTTTTATCAGGAATTGTATCCGTTCAGTGACGAACCGTTGTTTTGGATCCATCTGAATGTAGATTATCCTTTTAACCTCACCGGAATCCTCTATTTCCCGAAAATCAAAAGCAATCTCGAATTTCAGCGGAATAAGATTCAACTGTATTGCAACCAAGTGTATGTCACCGATTCTGTCGAAGGAATCGTGCCGGAATTTATGACACTTTTACATGGCGTCATTGACTCACCGGACATTCCTTTGAATGTCTCCCGCTCATACCTGCAAAGCGATGCGAATGTGAAAAAAATCTCCAATCACATCACCAAAAAAGTGGCCGACCGGTTGGAAGAAATTTTCAAGAACGATCGCCCGCAGTTTGAAGAAAAATGGGATAGCCTCAAATTGTTCATCGAATACGGCATGCTGAGTGATGAGAAGTTTTATGAAAAAGCGGAAAAATTCGTTCTTCTGAAGAATATCGACAACAAGTATTTCACGCTGGAAGAATACAAAAGTTTAATCAAAGACAACCAAACGGATAAAGACGATTCGCTTATTTACCTCTATGCAAACGACAAGGTCTCGCAATACAGCTATATCGAAGCGGCAAAAAATAAAGGTTATGACGTATTGTTGATGGACGGACAACTGGATGTGCATCTGCTCGGCAAACTTGAACAGAAACTGGAAAAGAGCCGTTTTCTGCGCGTTGACAGCGATGTGATCGATAAATTGATCAAGAAGACGGATGATAAAGCTTCCACGCTCTCGAAAGAAGAAACCGACCAATTGATCGAGCGATTCAAAGCGGCTATTCCGGCAATGGAAAAAACAGATTTTATTATCGGGTTTGAATGTTTGGGCGAATTTTCCAATCCGATCACGATTACGCAAAGCGAGTTTATGCGACGGATGAAAGAAATCGCAGAACTGCAGGGCGGCGCCGCAAGTTTTTATGGTGAAATGCCGATTTCTTACAACATGATTGTGAACCTGGATCATCCGTTGATACAAAAAATTCGGGACGACAAAGATAATTCCGACGATCTGCTGCACCAGGTCATCGACTTGTCGCTGCTGTCCAATAACATGCTGAAAGGCGAAGCGCTCAGCAATTTTGTCAAGCGTAGCATCGCGCTGATTTAATAACCCTCAAATTCAGGAAACGAGTTGGAAAGCGAAAATGTTCATGAGCCGAACGGGAAGGCGTTATTTCCTCTTGGGGTATTCTTTCTGTTGTATCTATTCACGTGGTTTTTTACGGGAGACATCGGGAAAATGCCCGTTTCCATCGCGTTTCTTTCGGCTTCGGTGGTTGCCGTATTTTTCTCCAAAGGAGGAAAAATAAGTCACCGCATTGATTTGTTTTGTGCAGGAGCTGCCAACAAAACAATCATTTTCATGGTGATCATCTTTATCCTGGCCGGCGCATTTGCCGGCGCTACCAAAGCCATGGGAGCGGTAGAAACGACCGTCAACATTATCCTTTACCTGATTCCGGGGAATGTGATCCTGGCGGGTATTTTTGTTGCGGCCTGCTTCATGTCGATGTCTATGGGCACCTCTTGCGGCACCATCGCTGCACTTGCTCCCATCACAGTTGGCATTTCCGCTCAACTTGGGATTGAACTACCTCATACACTGGGAATTGTAGTCGGAGGCGCCATGTTTGGCGATAATCTTTCTTATATTTCTGACACGACCATCGTGGCGACCCGCACCCAAGAATGTAGAATGAAAGATAAATTCAATGCCAATATTCGTCTTGTTCTGCCTGCTGCGTTGCTGGTGCTCATCGTTTACGGTATTCAGGGGGTGGAACTGTCCGATTCTCCCACCATCGCTACCGGAGAAATCGAATGGCTCAAAGGACTTCCCTATCTGACGGTGTTGGTGATGGCATTGGCAGGCGTCAATGTCATTACGGTGTTGACGGTAGGAATCCTATTGTCCGGATTAATCGGGATTTTCAGCCGCAGTTTCTTAGTATGGGACTGGATTGGGGCGATGAGCAACGGTATTGTTTCAAATATGGGTGAATTGATTATTGTCTCGCTGATGGCAGGCGGCATGTTTGAAATGATCCGTTTCAACGGTGGAATTGATTGGTTGATCCTCCGATTGACAAAAAATATCCATTCGCCGAGAAAAGCGGAAACGGCCATCGCCGGCTTGATTTCATTCACCAACCTGTGCACGGCCAACAATACGATCGCATTGATTATCACCGGTCCGATCGCAAAAACCATCAGCGACAAGTTTTCTCTGGACAAACGACGGGTGGCGAGCATCCTGGATACGTTTTCCTGCTTTATTCAAGGACTTCTGCCCTACGGCGCTCAACTTTTAATCATCTCCGGCATTGCCGGCATCAGCCCGATTGAGATCATTCCGCACATCTATTATTCCCATTTAATGGGCATTTTCGCCATCATGGGAATCATTCTCCAATGGCCGAAATTGAAACAGCAGTCGTAAATTGACCGCTTTCGCATAACAGGCAAAATTAGATTGCAAATACGATCGGAAGGTAACACTTGATGCTGACAGGCGTCCCATTCAATGTGACAGGAGTTAATGCCGGGATGGAGGCGAGTACACGCAACACCTCCTCGTCCAGAAAAATATAGACTCCTTTGACCAATGCGATATCCGAAATTCGTCCGTTTTTATCGACAATAAACGAACAGACGACGCGCCCTTTGATCCGCTGTTTGTATGCCACTTCAGGGTATTTCAGGTGTTGATACACATATCGTAATATGGCCGTACGTAACGGCTGCAATTCCGCTCGCGGATCTGTAGTTTCGTCCAGGTTGTAAGTGATTGTTTCTGTCAGGGGCTCTGTCAGCTCGGCCTCTTCTGGCGGAAGAGAATCATCTGTCAATGAGTCGGTTTCATTTTCGACAGTCAATACGGGTTCCGAATCTTCTGGCGTCTCCTGAACCTCGAAGATTTCTTCTTCTTTTACGATGGTCGGCTCCTGTCGTTTCGGCGTATTATTTTCAGGTTGGTTTTTCGGTTTATAATTCGGTTGATTTTCAACGATCAGAGCATTTAACATGCTGAGATCTACGGGACTGACAAACTCAGGAGAAATAACATCCGTATTGTTGGAGTGTTGGATATAAAGCAATGCCGCAACCGACAAGACAACGAAACAACAGGATAAGAACAAAGCTTGTAAATGTCTTTTGTCAGAGGTCTTTCGCAGGTAATAAGCGCCATATCTTTGATTTTTACCTTCAAAGACCAAATTGCGCCAACTTTCGGAATTTAAATCCATCTATTACCGATATAACATTCAGACATTTGCCGATTCACAGAGATGCCGGACATAAGAATATGGTTAAGGATTGAGCAAAATTTCTTTCAGGCTTCGTTTGGGCACATGATGCACCTGGTTTTCATCACGCCAATAATGATAATTGCCATCTTCCATCGTATCGATCACCACTTTTTCCACAGGCTTACCCAAAGCAATGACACAGACGATTTCCAACGATTTATCCAGGCCGATTATTTCTGCGAGCGTTTCTTTTTTCAGTGCGACGATAATGCACCCGCCCAACCCCTGTTCTACCGCGCTAAGCAAAATGCTTTGCACCGCCACTCCCGCATCGAACGTCGTGTGGGCATTCTTGAGTTCGATGGAGGTCGCCACAACGATGTAGGCCGTCGGACGTTCTGTCTCTGACGGGCCTTTCCAATCTTTCAGATAACCTGCCCATGACAAGGTAGTGAAAATCTGTTCATTCATTGTTGGTTCGTTCGTTATGAAATAGCGCAATGATTGGGCATTGCGCGCCGAAGGCACGAAGCGAGTCAGTTCAACCAAAGCTGTTAATACATTCTTTTCCACGGGATGACGTCCGTCAAACCGGCGGTAACTGCGATTTTGCTTGATAAGCGATTCGATATTCATGATGATGGAATATTTTTCTGCACAAAGTTCCGCTTTTCTTCTCAAAAAACAAAAAATCAGAATAAAAAATTCGTTTCGCAAGTTCAATCAGCAAATGCAAGTTTATTGATTAAAAGAAAGAACCTGTTTTTTGGTGAGTCAAAGTCAAGAAATTTACAGATTCATTTTCAAACTCATTGTTGCCCCATCTTCGTGCAGGACAATGGTATAATTTGGCGACAAAGTCATATTGATTAGTTGACTTTTTTTATTAAATAATTTTCCTATTCCATAATGCTTGCAGGAACTCCAAAACAGGATAAATATCAACGCCGTTCATTGTACGAAATCGGCAATCGTGCGAAACAACGAGTAGTTTCGCGTTTGGAAAATCTTCGGCGAATGCTTTTAAACCCTTCGTGTGTCGAGATTTTATTTCCTCGCACGATTTTATTTCTATCGCCACTCTGCCGTCTCCAATAATGCAATCGACTTCATAACCACTTGTTGAACGCCAATAGGTCAATTTTTCTTTGCTGTTTGCATAACCGAGATACGCGATAATTTCCTGTATGACAAGGTGTTCAAAAGCGTGTCCATAGTCGTCTGTGCCTTGCACAAGATTTTCGCGTTTCATCAAATAATTGGCAATGCCAACGTCAAAATAATAAAATTTCGGAGCCGTAATTCCCTGTCGCTTTTTTGTACCCGTAAAACCATCAATCAAATAACCAATAAGCGTTTGTTGCAAAATGTTGAAATATTCTTTTACGGTAGGCGAAGTTACCCCACAATCTTGCGCGATATTTTTATAGACAAGCATTTCGCCATCACTTTGGGCGGCAATTTCCATAAAACGAGTGAAAGTATGCAAATTGCGAGTAATTGCCTCTGCACGAATTTCTTCGTTCAAATACTCACCAATATAGGCTTGTAGTCGGCGTTCCGCGTTGCTTACAGTATAATGTCGCGGCAACATCCCGTTATTGATTGCTCTGTTGAGATTAAAATCAGGAATCTCTGCACTGACAAGCGGGTACAGTTGTGTTCGCAACGCCCTGCCACCAAGCAGGTTTGCGCCTACTCGCATCATTTTTCTGGCACTCGAACCACAAAGAATAAATTTTAGATTTTTGCGAGTGAAAAGCCAATGTACTTCATCGAGCAGTTGAGGTATTTTTTGAATTTCGTCTATGATTACAATGGTGTTGCTCGCCTTTTTTTCCAACTCTTCCCGCAACAGCGAGGGGTTGCGTTGCAAACGTTCAAACTCGTTGTTTTTCAGCAAATCATAATAAACAGCATTTGGAAACAGTTTTTCAAGTAAAGTACTTTTGCCGGTTTGCCTCGCGCCCCATAAAAACAGCGAATCATCTGCAATTTCTTCAAGTTTCAATATCCTTTCAAACATAAATTCAAATTTAATTTATCATCATAAAATAAAGTAATATTTTATTTTGCAAAGATACAACTTACTTTTCATACACAATATTTTTCTTTGATATTTTCAAAATTTACCGATTCCGTTTTCAGCAAATACAAAACGCAGCATATAGCGGCACGGATTTAATATCGTTTTCAAAGCCAAAGTTTTTGGCAGAAATGCGAATGGCATATTTGGGTTTGAATTTTTCTATATACACATTCAAACTTTTGGAACTTACATTCCGGTTTGATTTCACCTCAACAGGAATAAGCCCCTCAGCAGTTGGCAAAACATAATCTATTTCTGCTTTATTGCCGGAGTTCCAATAATGCAGGTCTATTTTATTGGCAACAAATGCCTGTGCTACATAATTTTCGGTCAGGAAGCCGAGAAAAGTAGTATTGCCTGCCTGCATAATTTCGCTGTATTTTATCTTTGCAAGCGTAGTAAGCAAGCCAACATCGGACAGGTAAAGTTTGAAAAAATTCTCTACCTCATACGCTTTCAGTGGCGGTTCAACTTTGTTGAGCAAATTACAGCGAAATACCATATTTGCCTCTATCAGCCATTCCACCGCAGCATAATATTTTTCGGCATTGCTGCCCTGCTCAACGGTTTTATACATAAATTTGGTCTGCTTTTTGGCAAGTTGTGCAGGCATTGTCCGATACACTTGATGAATTTTTACCGCGTTCACATTTTCGGCATATTTTATCATGTCGGCTAAATAACCTGTCAGAATGTTGTCTTTTATAGCCATATTTGCTAACACCAAGTCTTTGTTTTTTTCCACAAAATCGTTGATGTTCGCCGGCATTCCACCGATACAAAGGTATTGTTTGTATAAATCAATCGCTTGATTGTGAATGATTTCAGGAAAAGAAGCATTGCTATAAAAATGTTCTTTAATGGCATCGGCGAGCATCGTGTTGCCTGTAGCCCAAAGAAACTCCTCAAAATCCATCGGGTCAAGGTATTCCATTTGCACTTTGCCAACAGGAAAAGGCGTTTTCATCCGGTTAATTTTCACGCCGAGTAAACTGCCTGCCGTAACAATTTTGAACGGCAAAGGCGACTCTGCAAAAAATTTCAACGAAGAAATTGCCTGCTCACATTCCTGAATTTCGTCAAAAAAGAAAATTGTTTTTTCAATATCAATTTTTTGTGCAAAATAGAGTTCCATGTTTTTAAGAATAGTATCGGCAGCAAGCGAAGGCTGAAACAAGGACATATATGCCGCATTTTCAAAGAAATTTAAATGAATAACATTTTCAAAATTTTCTTTGCAGAACTTTTCTAAAATATAGGTTTTGCCCGTCTGCCTCGCGCCAAGCAACATCAATGGTAATGTTTTTTCATTACTGTTCCATTGCAATAATACCTCTTCAATTTTTCTTTTCATATCAAAAATATTGTTTTATATATTTTTTTAATATTAAAAATATCGGAGCAAAGATACAACTTATTTTTAATACACAATATTTTTCTTTGATATTTTCAAATTTTACTGATTCTTTTTCAAACTCATTGTAACCCTGTCTTCGTGCAGGACAATGGTATAGTTTGGCGACAAACTTTCGCAGAATTTGCGAAAGGAATTAAAGCCGAAAATGCGGTAGTCGAATGTCGGGTCGGTTTGTCGCAAGGTTTCGTTGAAACGCGACAATACCGCCATTCCTGTTGCTTCATTCACAGCCATATTGAAGGCGTTGTCAATATCCTGTCGATTAATGGGTTTGATACC
>JAISUK010000070.1 GCA_031272075.1 Dysgonamonadaceae bacterium | reverse complement strand
GACGCCATCAGCGAAGTGACGGTAACGGCATTGCAGGGCATCCGCATCGCATCGCAGACAGGCATCGGACAACAGTCGTTCACGATGCAGCTCCCCGCGACAGCGCAGGGGGTATACATCGTGCGGGTACGGCTGGCAAGCGGTGCGACGACGGTAAAAAAGGTGAAAATCGCAATGTAGAGACGGTGCATGCACCGTCTCCCATGAACATCCGCGCAATGCACCGTCGCGTCGCGGGATTGCGCGGGTTCATCGTCAGAGACGGGATTGTGCGGTTTATTGTCAGAGACGGTGCGTGCACCGTCTCTACGATTATAAGGCCAATTTTAGGGTGAAATTGGAATTTTTGTTTTTATTTTGCAAAAAAATTCAAGAGACCGACCGTTAGGATGTGTTGATTGGAGTATGTTGAATAAGAATAGAATACAGTATAATGAAGTATAAATGGATTGTCTTGGGAGCGATAGTGATGTGCAGCTTCGGAATGAAGTATAACAGTTTCAACGTTGTGGGTATTGACCATTTTGGGCGCAGTTTCAGTACCATTTCGGGGTTTAAAAAAGACCGTGTTGTCGGCGTGTTTTTTTGGCTGTGGATTGGCCAGCCATACAGTTCTGGCATTTACGACGCGACGAAGATTGCGGCGCTGCCCAACGGCATTCAAATTCTGACCGATTTCGCCGCACACGATCCCGCCGTCAGTCCCAACGGACAAGCCCATTATTGGGGTGAACCCTTGTGGGGTTACTATAATTCCGATGATGAATGGGTTATCCGCAAACAATTACAGATGCTTACCATGGCTGGGGTCGATTTTATTTATTTTGACACTACCAATGCGCTGATTTACGCCAATGTGTTTATGAAAATTCTGGCAGTCATCGATGAGATGCAGAAAAACGGCTGGACACCGCCCAAAGTAGTTTTTTATACCCATTCACATTCGTTTCAGACCGTCAGGGAGATATATGCCTCCTTATATCAGCCGGGAAAATACCCCAACACCTGGTATTGCGTGGACGGAAAACCGATGATTATCGCCTATACCGATGCAGATGACGACTTGGCAGAGGCCAAATCGCGCAGCGACAACGGTTATGTACCCGGCACACTCAGCAGCGAGATACGCGACTTTTTTCATTTTCTGAAACCACAGTGGCCTTTCGATGAAGTTTTCCCGGACGGGTTTCCATGGATCGAGTGGTCGTTTCCGCAACCGTTGCATACCGCGTCGGGCGTGATGAACGTAACGGTAGCCAGCCACCCGATGGTGCCGATGTCCTTCTCACTCTCCCGCCCAAACTGGGTAAACTGGGGGCGCGGCTGGGATGTAAAAAGCAAGCAGAATGTGGCTGCCGACGTGGACAGAGGCCCATATTTTCAGGCACAGTGGGACCAAGTAGTCGCGGCTGACCCGAAAATGGTTTCCGTTTGCGGCTGGAACGAATGGATTGCCTACAAGCAGCCCTACGACGGTGAATACATGTTGTGCGACGCTGCGAGCAAGGAATATTCGCGCGATATTGAGCCGATGGCCGGTGGCTATCAGGATGCTTATTACCTCCAACTCATTCGTAACATTCGACGCTACAAGGGAATAGACAGCAACTTAGCCTCCCATACAGCGAAGACCATCGACCTGGCAGGATCGCTATCGCAATGGGACGATGTGAAATACGTCGTCCGCAACACCGACGAGCAATTTATCGCCCGCGATGCTTTTGGAGGTTCGCAAACGGTACGATATACACAGTCGGCTCCCGTCAACAAACTACTGGAGATCAGGGTAGCGCATGATGCAAAAAACATCTATTTCTACATTCGCGGCAAAGAAAAATTTTCCGAATATAAAGGTGAAGACAATTGGCTCAATGTGTTTATCGGTACGGGTGATCCCACTCCGAAAGGCTGGGAAGGTTACGAATATGTGATTGGGCGCGCCATTTCGGGCGGAAAAGCGGGTATCGGTAAATTCGGAAACGGGTTCACTTCCATCACCAACGCAGGCAAAGCCAGGTTCGGGCAAGACGGGAATGTTATCCTCTTGGCCATACCGCGCAACGCCGTGGGACTAAAAAGCACCGGCAAATTCTATTTCAAAGTGGCTATGGGTGTTACAGGGCTTCCCGACATCATGAATACCTACAAATCGGGGAGCGTCATGCCCATGGGGCGGCTGAGTTATCAATATAGTGGTTAGTGGTTAGTGGTTAGTGGTTAGTGGATTTATGTCACCTTGAAAACTTAAAGAATCGCGCTTTAACGGCGTGAAATAAGGTTTTTTCTATTTAATTAGTTTTTTTTATTTACAATTTGATATTTTTTCCTATCTTTGCCCCCTGATATATAATCATGAATATCAAACCACATTTTAAAAACAATGTTAAATGAGTAAACAATTAAAACGCTTGAATGGAAAAGCAATTCTGCTTCTGTTTTTCGCATTTTCGTATATCGACATCGGATATGCCATGCCGGAGTCGTACGAAAATCAACAACAGAAGAAGATTACGATTACAGGAACCGTTGTAGACGAAGACGGCGAACCGCTCATAGGGGCGGCCGTGAGTACGAAATCGAAAAATGTCACCGCAGCGGTTACTGATGTGGATGGAAAATTCACTGTCGAAGTGGATGCAATTTCCGAAACGCTGGTGTTCTCTTATGTGGGAATGAAAAAGAAAGAATTGGCGCTGAAAGCCGGACAGACGGATTATCGTGTTGTCATGGATATTGACGCGACCGAGCTGGAAGGCGTGGTGATCGAAGCAGGGATCATCCAGCGCAACAAGATGGGCTTTACCGGTTCGTACAAACAGGTGAATCGAGAGGAATTGTTGTCGGTAGGTAACATCAATGTGCTGCAAACGCTGAGCACGCTTGATCCTGCATTTGTCATCGCCGAGAACAACCTGATGGGATCCGACCCGAATACGATGGCAAACATTTCGTTGCGAGGCGGTTCGACAATGAACATTACCAATGTGCTGAACGACCAGACCTCCAATCCCAACGAACCGCTGTTCATTCTGGACGGTTTTGAAACGACCTTGTCGGTGGTGAACGACCTCGACATCAACCGCATCGAATCCATTACCATTCTGAAAGACGCAGGTTCTACTGCGATCTACGGTTCCAAAGGCGGTAACGGCGTTGTGGTTATCGAGACCATCAAACCCAAAGCCGGAGAAGTGATGATCAACTACGCAGGCGACTTCAAAGTATCGGCTGCCGATTTAGGCGTCTACAACATGATGAATGCCGCTGAGAAGCTGGAGTTTGAAGTACTGTCAAACCGCTACGGCGATCTCACGGCATGGAGTACTAATGCCGACAACATCGCCATCTACACCAATCATTTGGAGAACGTCAAAAGGGGTGTGGACACCTACTGGCTGAAAGAACCGATCCGCACAGCACTCACACACAGTCACTCGCTGGACGTGTCGGGTGGAAATCAAGATTTTCTGTATCAGGTCGGCGTGAATTATAAAGACGTGAACGGCGTGATGAAGGATTCCTGGCGACAGTCGTTTGGAGGGAATATGCGTCTGACTTACCGCAAAGGGAATTTCAGTGTCTCAAACAACCTGACTGTCTCTTTCACCAACGGCCACACCGGATCGTGGGGTTCATTTTCCAATTTTGTGAACGCAAACCCCTATTATACCATGCGAAACGAGGACGGCACCGTGTCGGAAATTTTGGACAGCTATTGGGACAGCTATTATTCTCTCGGCTCCGAATCGTACAATCCGCTGTACAATGCGCTTCTGTCTTCGCGCAACGATACCAAGAGCCATTCATTGACCAATAACCTCGCTTTCGACTGGCATATTACCAATCAGTTGCGTTGGGCGGCCACAGCACAACTCAGCAGCACCACTTCCGACGGTGTGAATTTCAAAGATCCCAAACACACCGACTACATCGGCGTGGATTATACCAAGAGGGGATCCTATACTTCGAGCAATGGACGCAACTGGCGCTACAATGTGAATACCACGCTGAACTACGCCCTGTCGTTAGCCGATGTCCACAACATGACTTTCACGGGACGAGCGGAAGCGCAGTCAGAGCAGAAGAACAGCGGATACTATGTTATTACCGGATTTCCTGTCGGCGTGGAAGGTATCCCGTCGTTTGCCTACGGTTATCTAGAAGGTTCGCGACCAAGCTATTCGGAAGACATCGACCGGAGCGTTTCTTTCCTGATGGCGTTTAATTACAACTATCTGTACCGTTATTTGTTCGATGTGAATTACAATGCCGACGGGACAACATCGTTTGGTCGCAACCGTAAGTTCCAGAATTTCTGGTCGGTAGGTGCAGGCTGGAACGTTCACAAAGAAGCGTTTGCCGAAGAATGGCAGCATTTCCTGCAAGAACTCAAGATTCGCGGATCGTACGGTATCAACGGCAACCAGAACGTTAGTAATCTCAGCACCAATGTTTACAGCTACTATTCCAGCAGCGACATCTTCGGTACAGCCTCTTACCTCTCCGGTTATGCCAATCCCAATTTGAAATGGCAGGTGGTCAAGAAAGCCTCGCTCGGTATCGATGCCGTGTTGCTGGACAAGCGGTTAGATGCCACGTTAGATGTTTATCAGACGAAGACCGACCCGATGGTGGTGGGAATAGAACAAAAACCGTCTTCAGGCGTATCCACCTATCCGGTGAATCTGGGTTTCATCCAAACACAGGGATTGGAATTTACCTTGGGATATTACCTCATTCGCGACTTGGCCAGGCAGATTACGCTGAATGTACGACTGACCGGTCATACGTTCCATTCCGAATACGGCGGTTTTGGCGAAGCGCTGGAAAATCTGAACAATGCGTTCAAATCGGATGACAATTATTCGGATGCGGCGCTCAATCCCAACTCGCTGGTGCGTTTCCAGGACGGGAACAGCCCCACAGCCCTGTGGGCGGTGCGTTCGTTGGGCATTGATCCGGCTACCGGACGCGAGGTGTTCCTCACCAAAGGGGGTGCGCCGACTACCACTTTCAGCATCGACGATCGTGTGAAAGTAGCAGATTCCAACCCAGACCTCCGAGGTGTCGTTGGTTTCAGCCTCCGATATAAGAAGGTCCTCGCCAACTTCAATTTCCGCTACAGCCTGGGCGGGTACAAATTCAACAGCGCATTGTTCAATAAGGTGGAAAACATCTCAATTAGCAACATTGTGTACAACCAGGACAAGCGGGCATTGTACGACCGATGGAAAGAGCCGGGCGACGTGACGCAGTTCAAGGGGATCGCCGAAAACCTTGTTGTCAACACAGTCACCCAGATGTCTTCGCGTTTTATCCAACGGGACAACTATTTCACGGCTGAAAGCGGCAAAATCTCTTGGGATTTTTCTAAAGACAAATGGCTGAAATCTACCGGATTGAAAGACCTCAGGGTCAGTCTTTCCATGAGCGACCTCTTCCGACTGAGCACCATCCGTGAAGAAAGAGGTACCGACTATCCGTTTGAACGCTCGGTGTCGATGGGCATCAGCGCCCGCTTCTAAATTATTAACGACAAAAAACGTTGATCAGATATGAAAAATATGAAAATCTATATATTGAGTTTCCTCTTCGCGCTGGCTTGCACCGCCTGTAACGACTGGCTGGATGTAGACCCGAAAGATAAAGTGCTGGAAGAGAAACAATATTCCACTGAAGACTATATCAACAGTGCTTTGAATGGATTGTACCGCCAAATGGTGAGCACCAATCTCTACGGAGGACAACTGTCGCAAACCTCTGTCGAGGCAATGGCGCACTACTATGTGTATTCGTCGGCAGCTGCCAGTATTTCTTCGGATGTGATTTACCAATTATCAAAGTGGAGTTACACCAGCGATAGGGCGAAAGCCAAACTGCTGAATGTGTGGAAAGACGGATACAGCACGCTGCTGAATATCAATAACTACATCAGGGGTGTAAACGAATCGCCTGCGTTGTTGTCGAAGGAACATAAAAACCTGCTGCTGGGCGAAGCCTACGCACTGAGGGCCTACCTGCATTTCGACCTGTTTCGTCTGTACGGACCCTATCCTTACGATGCAAACTCCGCAGACAAGGTGTTGCCTTACAATCGCAGCGCCGACATTACGATGAATCATGACGGCTATGAGGAAAATATTTATTCCACGCCGAAAGAATATATCGAGTTGTTGCTGAAAGACATCGAAGAAGCAAAGGGTCTGTTGCAGGACGATCCTATCCTGGATCCCGCTTCAGAAAGCATCACGAATGTCTTGCAGGAAGGCTTCTACAAGAACCGCAACCGCCGGATGAACTATTATGCCCTGAAAGGTCTGGAAGCCCGCGTGTTGCAGTATATCGGCAGAGACACGGAAGCCGCTGCGGCTGCCAAAGTCATCACCGACCTGGTGGAGGCGAATCAGGTGTTCTATTGGATGAATAAATCCAATGTGGTCAGACAAAACAATTATATTTTCTTCTCTGAGGTGATATTTGGCATCAACAACTCCAATTTCAGATCTAACGGGACAAGTTGGTATCTGGGCGAAACGATCACCAAAGAAATTTATGTTATGAACGAGGACAACCTGATGAAAAATATCTTCAATGGATACGACAACGAAACCAGTGTTGAGGAGTTGGCGAATAAGGATATCAGAGCCAAGCAGTGGGGTTTCTCCAACTTAGTTCCGGATAACGGCATCGTGTTTCCCTCTGTTTCTTATTATGTTTCCTCAAAATACAAAGTGGTAGCCGATGAAGCATATAACGCGGTCAACGATTTCCAGCCGTTGATGCGTGTGTCGGAAATGTATTACATACAAGCGGAAACAGCCATGAAAGCAGGCAATACTGCCAATGCTGTCGCATTGATAAACAAAGTGCTTGTAAACAGGGTTGGAACCGACCAGTATTACCTGAGTACGAGCGCAACGGCAGTAGAAATACGTGCAGCGTTGACGAAGGAATACTATCGCGAGTTCTTCGGCGAAGGACAAGTATGGTTCTATCACAAACGGATCCAAAGCACCTCTATTTTTAGCGGACGAGTAGAAGGAACAGAAGATGTAACAAAATCCGACTATATTGTTCCGATACCCGATGAAGAAAAAAATATATAACGAGAATAAAGATGAAAAAGATTTTATTAGTCACAATAATTTTCGTGGGGGTTTTTACATCCTGCGATTATGATACATTGCCGACGTACAACGATGTAGACAGGGTTTACTTCGACTATGCGGCGTGGGTTCTACAGGAACTTCCTGTGCAGGGTTATACTTCCACTACGCCGAATCAGGTGAAAATCCTTTTCGGGTACGACAAAGTGATCAAGGCGGATTCAACCATCGCCATCAAGGTCAGGGTTATGGGCAGTCCAGTGGCTACGGATCGACCGATAGCCGCCGAAGTGATTGCCACGGAATCGTCCGCCACGGCAGGCACAGACGTTGAAATACTGCCTTCGGTGATTCCTGCAAACGAAGTGGTCGGGTCGCTATATATCAAACTGAAGAATACGGAAAAGCTGAAGACAAACACCCTGCTTGCTCGTATCCGTTTGGTGCCGAACGACTATTTTCATGTGGACTTTACGAATACAAGATCTGGATCAGATCGGACAGCCACTGAATTTGAAATCTATTTTGATGCCAAAAAAGAAGCGCCCGGCCTGTGGGTGTATACTGCCAGTACTCCTAATCTCAACACCTATTTCGGAACTTATAGCAGTGTGAAATTGGATGCAATATGCGCTGCTACCGGTTATACCCGTGAAGATTTTGAGTACGATGCAGACGCGGCGGAGGAATATGAAAGTGGCGTACAGGCCTATGTCAAGAAAGAACTGGATACACGGTTTCCATCAGCGCTTACGTTTGGACTGGTCTTGCAACTCAACTATTATTTAGTTGCCTATAAAGCTGCTAACGGCGTTGATTTGGTAGATGAGAATGGAAATATAGTCCTGAATACCTATACTTATTCTTCGTGGCGTTAACAATAAAGATTGAAATTATGAAACGAGCATGATGTTACCATCATCCAAGTTGATGACAATAATGACATGCGAGTTCCATACGACCTTTTAAAAAAAAAATTATTGACGTATGAAACATATAATAAATAAACTGTTTACAACAGCCATCCTCTTCATTTTGATTGGGGTGACTGCCTGCAACGAAGACAAAGGTAATTACGATTACCAGGACATCAACAGCGTAGAAGTCATTTCGGGCATATCTGCAGAATATGCTGTTTATCTGGGTTATCAACTACAGATTACGCCCATTCTGGGGTATACCGCAGCGCCCGGTGCAGACGAATTTACTTACAAATGGTACTACTACGACAGTTCAGCCAGCAGTTGGGAATTACTGCAAGAAGGATTGACGCTTGATCAGGAAATTGCGGGCGTTATCGGCAGGAATCGTACCATGGCTTTTGAAGCTCACAACGAGAAGACGGATATCTCCTACCGTAAGACGTTCAAGATCGTGTTGACCGCCCCCATCGGTTATGTAGCATTGTGTGAGACGGCAGACGGGTACGATGTAGACATGGTGTCGTATGTGTCGACGGATTCCATGTTCCTGTTTGCCAAAAACGTGTTGGATGGCATGGAGTCGGAAGTTCCACACCACGAAGGACAGCGACCTGTTGATATCGTTACGGCCGCAGGTCCGACCAATCTTAATTTATATCCAACACCGGCTTTTGCAGACGGAACGAATTATACGGTCTATATCTTGACAGACCAATACACCACACGTCTTGCTTCTAAAGATTTTTCCTGGAGATCTGAATACAACATCGAATCGAGTGTTGAAGGAAATTCTGAACTGGATGTGAATTACAAACAGCAGGGAAAGCCTATTGTCGCTCAAAAGCTAAAAATAACGGATCAACAAGGCAGAAGGCA
>JAISUK010000087.1 GCA_031272075.1 Dysgonamonadaceae bacterium | reverse complement strand
CACATTGCCGAAGAAAAATACTACCATTCGCTGTTGCTGGTATGGCTTTATTCGATGGGATTCAAGGCGCAGGGCGAACTGCCGACGAATACGGGACGGATCGATGCCGTGTGGGAACTCGCCGACACCACCGTGATTACCGAAATCAAATACGACAAAACCGTTGCGAAAGACAGGCTGCTTGAGGCAGCAATGACGCAAATCCACGACCGGAAATATTACGAATCCTCACTTGCCGCTGGCAAGAAGATCCTTTTGTTGGCCGTCGCGTTTTCGGGAAAGGAGATAGGTTGTAAGATTGAGGGATTGAGGGATTGAGGGATTGAGGGATTGAGGGATTGAAGGATTGATTTTTTTTCGGGTGATAAATTCAAAAAACTTTACCTATATTTGTACGATATTTGAAGTGCCAAAATGATAAACCCGCAAAACTTATCTGAAAATTATGCCATAATTTACAGGCAATATCTCAGCAGTCTTCTGGGATACGGCATGGGATTTGGAATTTCAAAGGAATTATGTATGGACGGTATTCAGGAGGTGTTTTGCCGGTTATTCTCAAAAAAAATCGACTTGAACAATAAGCAGGAAGTAAAGTTTTTCCTGTTTCGGTGCTTGAAGAATTGCCTGATCAACCTGAAACAAAAAAAAGATACCGGCGTCGTTTATACCGATCAATTGCCGCTGACTTATTCCATCGAAGTGACAGTGCTGGATAATATCTTGGATGAAGAACAATCCCAACAGCTCAAAACGAAAGTCGAAAATCTTTTATCGCTCTTATCCGACAGGCAACGCGAAGCAATCTACCTTCGGTATATGCAGGAAATGGAATACGAAGAAATTGCCGTTGTGATGAAATTGAATCCCGAATCTGTCCGCAAACTGGTATATCGCGGGATGAAAAACATCCGGAAACAGACCGATTCCGACACTTTTTACCTCTTGTTGTGGGCGCTTTTAAACAAAATTTTCTTCAACTAATGATGACCGGTTACGAACAAAAGATGTCTAGAAAAGTAAAATTATGGCGTTGAAGTTTTTGTGTCTGGCGAGCGGAAGCAGCGGGAATTGCTATTATTTGGGCACCTCGGACTACGGATTCCTGTTCGATGTCGGCATTGGAATCCGCACCATAAAAAAAACACTAAAGGATAACAAAATCGATTTTGTACGCATCCTGGCAGTTTTCGTCACCCATGACCACTCCGACCATATCAAGTCTGTCGGCAGTTTGAATATCAAATACCAAATACCTGTGTATACCACCGAACGGATTCATTCTGCGATCATGCAAAGTTGCTATGTAGATAAAAATGGCTACAACCCGCGAACGGTGATAGAAAAAGATCAATCCGTCCAAATCAGGGATTTTCGGATTACGGCGTTCGAGATCCCACACGATGCCAACGATTGCGTGGGATACCATATCCGATTTGAAAACCACAATGTGGTGCTGGCTACCGATGTCGGGCACATCAATGATACTTTAATAAAATATGCAGGCTTGGCTAATCACCTGATCATCGAATCCAATTACGACAAAGACATGCTGTTGGAAGGTCGTTATCCAAAATATCTGAAACAACGAATCATGAACGGATCCGGCCATTTAAGCAATCACGAAACCGCGCAGTTTCTCGCAACACATGCCGGATCTCAACTGAAAAATGTATGGCTTTGTCACCTTAGTCGCGACAACAACCGACCGGAATTGGCGTACAAAACCGTTGCGGATGCCATGCGGCAAAACGGCATTCGTGTCGGCGAAGACATCAATCTCGTTCCACTTCAACGCTCAACACCTTCCGAGCTGTACATCTTCGAATAAGTGTCTGCTGCGTCCGGAACAATCGACGCATGACGCACAATGCAGTAAGCGACAAAAAAACCGACGCCTCCCCCCGAAATATTTGTGATGATATTGGATGCAGGACCTCCGAATATCGGATTTTCGCCATACAACTCTTTCTGACATTGGAAGATAAAGTCATAATAGCTCCTGGGAATCTGGCTCATTTCGATTCCCACTTCATCGCCGGGCGACAGGTACTCCAGACTATCTCGCTCCATGATCGTGCTGACCTCCCAATTATCTGCGCTCTCAAAATACCTGACAGTGAGGCCATCAATGTATTGCCCATCGATGCCGGTATCATCAAAAATAATATAACGGCTTATTTTATAAGTCATTAATGTATCATTGAGCAGACATTTAACCAGATAATAATTCTTCCCAGGAGGATCTTGCGCGTAAAAATTCAACGCATAATGGAGGTATCCCATGATGTCGATGGGAACAATCGCCGACGAATCCAGTTCTATAGGCGGGAGGACAGTGGTTTCCGCCTGATACGTTTCAGTAATGCCGTCGCCATCAAAATCAACCGTGACTTGCAGTTGATATGTCTCCCCGACTACAACCGCCCACGGCTGGATAGTCTGGTATAATCCCGGAAGCGAATCATTTTCAAGCAGTTCATACCAATTTCCATCCGAAGAACGGATCGTCACCTCCGCAAGTGATACCGGAATATTCGGACTGTCCTGAAAATAGGGCGCAGTACGGCCTATGCGAATTTCCTGCCGTTTGACCTCGTCTGTCAATGCGCCGTTGATGACAATCGCCGGTTCGGAATCGTTCGTGTCAATATCAATCGGAGCCGTACATGCAGAAGCCATCAACAAAAGCGGCAAAATCAGGTATGTATATTTTATTCCCATTTGTGTTCAAAACTTAAAATTATAGGTTATCGACGGAACAATTCCAAAAAGATACAGCTGTTCGGCATACGGAAGACCCGTCTCATCGTCTTGATTATAAGTAATCATCCATGGATTTTTTCGTCCATAGGCATTGTATACGGAAATATTCCACTCACTTTTCCAGCGCTTTCCCGGCTTGGGACGCGGGAAATAACTCAATGAAAGATCCAGCCTGTCGTAATTAGGCTTGCGGTATTCGTTCCTGCCGGAATATACAGGAAAATATTCCCCGTTCAACTCAAAACGCCCTGTGGGATAAGTGGTTGGATTCCCGGTGGCAAACACCCAGGTCGCGGAAAAATTCAATCTCTCGGAAAAAGCATACGAAGCAACCACATTGATAGAATGTGTCTTATCGTATGGAGCCAGGTAGGTTTTCCCGTCATTTATTTCAGGAATCGTCCGCTCGGAACGCGAAAGGGTATAATTTACAAATCCGGTCAACGCCCCGCTGTTTTTCTTCAACATCCATTCCATGCCATAAGCTTTGCCGGTGCCCGTACGAATCTCGCCTTCCATTTTCTGATTCAGCATCAGATTGGCATGATCGGCAAAATCAATCACATTACGCAGGCGCTTATAATAGACTTCTACCGAAGATTCATAGACATGATTCGCAAAATTCCGGAAATAGCCGACAGAAATAGCATCCACCTGCTGCGGCTTGACATTGACGCCCGCCGAAAACCATACATCCAACGGTGAACCGGACGCAGAATTATTCGCCAGTTGCAGGTATTGGATGTTCCTGACGTAGTTGGCTTTGAAAGACGACAGCTCGTTGATCCTGTATGTTAGCCCGATGCGCGGCTCAAAAGCCTGATACGTATGGTAAATCCGTCCGGACTTATACACTGTAGAATCGATCGATTCGTGCTGCGCATCGTAATTGAAAACGGTCGCCTTTCCGATATTCTGAAAAACCGACCAGCGGATCCCATATTTTACACAGAACTTGTCGGTAAGCTGCTGCTCGATGCCTCCATAAAAAGCATGCTCCAGCGCATTGTTCCCGTCAACCTGATAAGGATCCATGTTTTCTACCAACACCAATCCCGGCTTAAACCGATGCAAAATCGTCGATAGACCGTAATTCAAACTCCAACTGTCGTTGAGGCGATGATTGAAATCCATCCGCAGCATGAAATCTTTGATAGCCGATTCCCAACGCACTTTCGACCCTTCGAGCTTCGATGCCACTTCGTAGTCGTAATGCGTATAGTTCAGACTGAATTTCGCGAACACTTTTTCTGAAAAGACATGATTCCAGGTCAAGGAAACAGCGCTATTCCCATAGATGAACTCTCCTGGGTCGGCTCCGAAATAGTCATTTCCAAAATAACTGTTGAAATCCAGCTTGTCGCGATCGGAAAACAGATGTGACAACTTGGCATTGAAATCATAAAAATACACCGCCGAACGGCGCAATGATGCGTTACTCGAAAGTTTAAGGAATAAATCGGCATAGCTGCGACGCCCTCCTACCAGCCACGACGTTTTACTCCCTAGTGGACCTTCCAGCATCAACCGACTGGAAATCAGACCGATTCCGCCGGTCGCCTGAAACTTTGCAGGCACTTCGCTTTTCGTATGCACATCCAACAGAGAAGACAACCGTCCACCGTGCTTGAACGGGATATCTCCTTTGTATAATTCCAAATCCTGGATCACGTCGTTGTTGAAGATGGAGAAAAATCCCATCAGATGCGAGGGATTGTATACCGTTGTGTTGTCAAGCAGAATGAGATTCTGATCGGGCGATCCACCGCGTACGCTAAACCCGGAGCCTCCTTCCGAAGCAGCCTGAACCCCCGGCAACAGCTGCAAGGTCTTGAGGATATCCACCTCCCCCATCAACGACGGCGCTTTCCGGACTTCTTCGATCGATAATTTTTCTACACCCATATACATGCGCGTCAGTTGCTCGTCTTTGCGTTGCGCCGAAACCACCACTTCCTGCAACGACACGTCCGAAACCATCCGAATCCGTAGTTGTCGACCACTCCCGGCAAGCAGCTTCCGCACGTAGGTCCTGTAGCCCACATACGAAACCGTAATGGTATAACTCCCCTGCGGCAATGTAAGCGAGAAATCCCCGTTTTCGTCTGCAATTTCTTTGATGTTGTGCTCATCGATCAATATCGATGCACCGGACAACGGAAGATTCGTCAAGGAATCCGAAACATGACCCTGTAACGTATACCGCTGAGAATAAGCGATATTTGTCAAGCACAACGCCATCAAACCAATGTAAATCCGTAACAATGTCATACGACCTGTTTTATAAAAGTCGTAAAAATACGCTTTTATTTCGCTTTTTTCGGAGAAAAGAATGTAAATTTGCATGCAATTTTTATAAAAGTCATTAAAAGTCAATATGCAAACAGTTTTAAGTGGGATTCGATCAACCGGCAACCTCCATCTGGGCAATTACTATGGAGCGCTCCGCAATTTTATCAAAATGCAGCATGACTACAATTGCTATTTTTTTGTAGCCGATTACCATTCGTTGACCACCCATCCCGATCCGAAACTTTTACATCAGAATGTAAAAAGTGTGATTACCGAGTATTTGGCCGCAGGTTTAAACCCGGATCTGTGCACCCTGTATATCCAAAGTGATGTTCCGGAGATTCCCGAATTGTACCTCTTGTTGAACATGCACGCCTACATGGGGGAATTAATCAAAACGCCTTCTTTCAAGGAAAAAGCGAGAAAACAGCCGGAAAATGTCAATGCCGGTCTGCTGACTTACCCCGTATTGATGGCCGTCGATATCCTGATTCATCGCGCCGATTTCGTTCCGGTTGGCAAAGACCAGGAACAACATATTGAACTGACCCGGAAATTCGGACGTCGGTTCAATCATTTCTACGGGGTCGAATTTTTCCCCGAACCGCAAGCATTCAATTTCGGTACCGACCTGATTAAAATTCCCGGACTGGACGGAAGCGGGAAAATGGGTAAATCGGAAGGGAACTGCATCTACCTGAAAGATGATCCTAAAACCATCGAAAAGAAAGTAAAGAAAGCGCTTACCGACCAGGGGCCTACCGAACCAAATCAGCAGAAACCGGAATACATCGAGAATCTGTTCACCATCCTGCGTGTCGTTTCCGCTCCTGAGGTGGTCGCTCATTTCGAAGACCAATGGAACGCCTGCAACATCCGTTACGGCGACTTGAAAAAGCAACTGGCGGAAGACATCATTGCCGTTGTCAATCCTATCCGTGAACGCATCCTGGAGATAGAAAACAATACGGACTACCTGCACCGGGTGACGACGATGGGCGCCGAGAAAGCCCGCGAAAGTGCGAAAAAAACTTTGTCGGCGGCGAAAGAAATTATGGGATTTCGGACATTCTGATCGCTCCCCTACCCGATTCAAACCGTGTCGGGAAGCAAAAGTGAACTGTCGCCGTAACTCAGGAAACGGAACCCGTTTTCCAGCGCAAAAGTATATACCCGTTGCCACGGCTCACCCAAAAAGGCGGAAATCAACAACAACAACGTGCTTTTCGGCTGGTGGAAGTTCGTAATGATCCCTTTGACGATTTTGAAGGTATAGCCCGGCGCAATGAGTATCTGCGTACGGGTAGTCAACGACGACAAATGCCGCTTCTCCATATAGTTCAATACATTTTGCAATGCGGTTGCAACCGGAAGCCGATTGTGTTCTTCAACATACGGCATCCACTGATCAACTTCCAATCGCTCCGGCAAAGCCTCCGGATCTTTTCCCAGCTGCACCCCGATATAATACAAACTCTCCAAGGTGCGGACGGAAGTTGTCCCTACGGCAATTACCATACGCTGACCCTGCAACAACCGTTCAATGGTGGATTTCTTTACCGTAAACCATTCTGAATGCATGACATGATCCGCAATCGTTTCGGACTTCACAGGCCTGAACGTGCCGGCGCCTACATGCAATGTCAGTTTTTCTAACTGAATCCGCTTAGCGCGAAGCGAATCAAACACCTTTTCGGTAAAATGCAGCCCGGCAGTCGGAGCGGCAATCGATCCCTTGACCTGCGAATAAATCGTCTGGTAAGTGATTTTGTCCGATTCTTCCGAATCTCTTTTCAAATAGGGAGGGATCGGCAATTCGCCACAACGGTCGAGGATATCTGCAAAAGTGAGTTCTGGACGATCCCAGGAAAAACGAATCAGGGCTTGTTCCCCAACCGAACCGGTCTTTTCGGCAAACAAAGTAAACCCACCCTTGCCGCTCGTTACTTGCTTCCTCAACTCGCCCGTTTTCCAGCGCTTCGCGTTGCCGACCATACACAGCCACGAACAACAGCTCGTTTGCGCAAAATTCCGTTCATAATCGACCGGATCTTGAGGTTCCAAACACAACAATTCGACCCGCGCGCCGCTGTCTTTCCGGAAAACAATCCGAGCCTGAATCACCTTCGTATCATTAAACACCAAAAGCGAATCCTCCGAGAGGTGCCGACTGAGTGCATCAAATCGGTCTTCGCTGATCCGCCCCTCCTTATAAACCAACAATTTCGACGCGTCACGCTCAGGCAAAGGAAATTTAGCGATCCGATCGTCCGGAAGGTCGTAATCATAAGAATCAATCGCGATATTTTGAATAATATGCATCATTTTTCTCTAAAAATAGGGTACAAAAGTAAAAACAAATCCGTAAAAGCTCTTTCCTGTCAAAAAAAATCGTACCTTGGCCTCTTGAAACTAAAAATTATTGACGTATGAAAAGACCTTTATACTTAGTAATCATGCTGTGGACGCTCTTCGCAGGATTGTCCTATTCGCAATCCGGATATATCCCTTCAAAAGAAAACCTGGAAGCCAGAAAATGGTTTGAAGAAGCACGATTAGGAATGTTTGTCCATTTCGGCCCGTATGCCGTGCTGGGAAATGGCGAATGGATCATGAACTCCCGCAATATCAAAGTGAAAGACTATTCCCGGTTGTTGAAATTCTTCTCTCCATCTGCTTTTGACGCCGCTCAATGGGTCGCGGCCGCCAAAAGCGCCGGAATGAAATACATTACGCTGACTTCCCGTCACCACGACGGGTTTAGCAATTGGGATACAAAACAATCTTCCTGGAAAATTACCAACACCCCGTATCAAAAAGACCTCATCAAACAATTGGCGCAAGAATGTCAAAAACAGGGCGTCAAACTGTTTTTCTATTATTCCTTGCTCGACTGGACCCGCTCCGACTATCAGCGTGAAACCGGGCGAACCGGCAAAGGTACCGGACGAACCGGCAAAAGCGACTGGAACGCCTATATCCGATTCATGAAAGCCCAGCTGACAGAATTGTTGACGGAATACGGCCCCATCGGAGGCATCTGGTTCGACGGACATTGGGACCAGGCGATCACCGAAAGCGACCACGCCAGCCATTCCTGCCACGTCGATTGGCATTATGACGAAATCTACGCATTGATCCACCAACTTCAACCCGAATGTCTTGTCTCAAACAACCACCACCTCCCGCCTATCGACGGCGAAGATTTCCAGATATTTGAACGCGACCTGCCGGGCGAAAACAAAGCCGGACTCAGCGGTCAGGCGGTTTCTAACGCATTGCCGTTGGAAACTTGTGAAACGATGAACGGCTCCTGGGGATACAACATCACAGACGATAAATACAAGTCCGATAAGGAATTGATCGACTATCTCGTCCGGGCAGCCGGCTATGGCGCTAACTTGCTGCTGAACGTCGGCCCGATGCCTAACGGTGAAATTCAACCGGAATTTCTCGAAAGCCTGAAAAATCTCGGCAAATGGACAGAACGCTACGGTCATACCATCTACGGCACAAAAGGCGGATTCATCCGGCCTCAATCCTGGGGCGCCATCACACAGAAGGGCTCGACTTACTATATCCACCTCTTGACGCAGGAACTGACATCGCTGGAACTGGACTTCCCGGGCAAAATCAAATCTGCCGTCTGGCTCGATACACAAACGCCGGTTGAATGGGCGCGCGATAAAAAAACAAAAAAAACTTCATTCAAACTGGAGGATCGAACCGAGGATGCGGATAGAATAATACAAGTAATAACATATTGACACTCACTTATTTATAAAATTTTCTTCATTATTGTGCTTTAGTTATTATCATAACATTGTGATTATTCTCAAAAAAAATATGTACTTTTACCTGCCGAGAATGCACCGTTTCGTGAAACACGCATGATATTTCCATCATCCCGATTGATGAAAATGCCATGCTGGTTCCATACGACCATAATAACAAATGATTGACGTATGAAACGAGCATGATTTAGCAAACATCCAAGTTAATGACAATAATGACATGCGAGTTCCATACGACTTGTTAAAAAAAAATGATTGACGTATGAAATATGTTATTTATATAACGCTTTGCGTTTCGTTCCTCTTTGGCTGTAAAAAAGACGAACGTTATGTAATAAAAGGCACACTCATCGGACTGCAAAGTCCGACGTTGTACTTTGTCTCGCCGTCCCCCACGGACGAAGTGATACGAATCGACACCATCCAATCGGAAAACGGGAAGTTTCTTTTCAAAGGAAGCGCTCTGGGATTAGTTCCTGTCACCATTTACATGGAAAACGGAAATGTATGGACTACACTGTGGGCGCAAAATAAAGACACCATCCTCGTGTCGGGCGACGCCAATTATCCGGAATTGATTGCGTCTGACGGAAATCAAACCAATAATTTTTTGACCGATTTCAGGACGAAACATGCTGATCTCCTCAAAGAAAGACGCGATCTGATCGATAAACAAACCTCCCCGATCGCCCAAACCGACAGCCTGGATCCCGTTTTGTCCCCCTCAGAATATAAAGAAAAACTGGCCGAAATTGATCGCCAACTTCAGGAATTTGCCGAGGAAGCGATCCTCCAAAACCCGTCATCAATCGCCAGCCTGGTGCTGCTGCAAGACTATCTGATGGATACTGCCGATCCCCAACTGATTCAAGAATATCTGTCAAAAATGACCGACGAGGTTGCTCAATCGCCGCTATTTCAAAAACTGGCAGAAGCAAACGCCCAAATACTGAAGACGATTCCGGGCGCACCCGCACCTGATTTTGTCTTGCTCGATGCCCAAAATGATACGGTGAACCTGGATGTTTTCAAAGGATCCTATTTCTTGCTCACTTTTTCTGCTTCCTGGTGCGGATTGGTGGATAAAGACAATGATGATCTGATCAACCTGCGAAAAAAAATAAAAACCGACGACCTGAAAATCCTTACGATCGCGCTCGACAGCGACCGCACTGCATGGACCAAAATCGTAGAAGACAAAAAATTAAATTGGAGTCATGTAGTTGATACCACCGGTTGGGACGCCGACATCATTTCGCTCTACAATATCACCGAAGTCCCCTCCAATGTGCTGATCGACAAAGAAAGTATCATTGTCGGACGAAACCTGCCCTCCGACAGCATTATCGGAATAATAGAAAAAACTAAAAAACATTAAATCTCATTCAAACCATCCATAAGCTAAAACTTTAATCTATATAAACCAAACTAATTATGCTAATCAAAGTCTATGCGGCAGCCCTGCAAGGGATCAATGCCATTGTCATTACCATTGAAGTAAATTGTAGTAAAGGGGTTCGCTTTTTCCTGGTCGGCCTCCCGGATGTGAGTATCAAAGAATCCCACGAACGGATCACTTCTGCGCTAAGCGTCAGCGGATTCCGCTTTCCACGAAATCAGATCTTGATCAATATGGCGCCCGCAGATATCCGCAAAGAAGGCGCTTCTTACGACTTGCCGCTGGCAATCGGCATCCTGGCAGGTGCGGAAAAAATCAAATCCGACCGAATTGCTGATTATATGATGATGGGGGAACTTTCGTTGGATGGAATACTGAAACCGATTCGCGGCACCCTGCCCATCGCATTGAAAGCCAAAGAAGCCGGATTCAAAGGAATCATCCTGCCCAAAGAAAATGCGATGGAAGCGGCAGTCGTCGAAGGACTGGACGTCATCGGAGCCGAAGACATCAACCAAGTGATACGCTTCTTTAATGAAGAAATCATTTTGGAACCCCTTCGACTGGACGTAAAAAAAGAATTTTATGCCCGCCAATCGTTCTACGAATGGGATCTCTCGGATGTGAAAGGACAGGAAAACGTCAAACGCGCAATGGAAATCGCTTGCGCCGGCGGACATAACCTGATCATGATTGGACCTCCCGGCTCCGGTAAATCAATGCTGGCGAAATGTATCCCTTCCATCCTGCCGCCACTGACACTCGAAGAAAGCCTGGAAACGACCAAAATCCATTCTGTGGCAGGAAAAATCATCAAAAACAGCGCCCTGATCTCGGTACGGCCATTCCGAAGTCCCCACCATTCCATCTCTACTGTGGCCATGGTCGGCGGAAGCTCCAACCCGCAGCCCGGCGAAATCAGCCTGTCGCACAACGGCGTCCTCTTCCTCGACGAATTGGCGGAATTCCCTCGCCTGGTATTGGAGGTGCTGCGACAACCGCTGGAAGACCGGAAAATCGTCATCTCCAGGGCGAAATATGCAGTGGAATATCCCTCCGGATTTATGCTGATCGCTTCCATGAACCCCTGTCCCTGCGGCTATTTCAATCATCCCGAACGAACTTGCATCTGTAGCCCTGTTCAGGTGCAGAAATACCTGAGCCGCATCTCCGGTCCCCTACTCGACCGAATCGACATCCAGATAGAAATCGTCCCGGTTCCGTTCGAGAAAATTTCCAACCCCAAACCCGCCGAATCCAGTCAAACCGTCCGAGAACGCGTGATTCGGGCGCGCGCAATCCAGGAAGAACGTTTCGCCAACGAAAAGGGAGTCCATTGCAATGCACAAATGCACTCGCGTCTGCTGCGCAAACACGCTGTGCCGGACGCTAACGGGCTAAACCGCCTCAAACATGCGATGATCCGCCTCAATCTTTCCGCCCGCGCTTACGACCGGATATTGCGGGTGGCACGAACCATCGCCGACCTCGACGAGTCGCCCTCCATCCACTCCGAACACCTGGGCGAAGCCATCAGCTATCGCAACCTGGACCGCGAAAATTGGGCGCATTAACCCTGTCTGGCAAATGTTACGCATTCTGAATTGAATCGCGTTATTGAAAACAAAATTTGTTCCGTAGAAAATAAGTTGTACATTTGCATTCAAATGACATATCGCGTTTCTTATTCGGATAAGTTTGAGAAATCGCTTGAAAAAATAGCCAATGTGAATGCACAGAAGATATTGAAAAATAACCAAGTAATCACACGAAACGAGCATGATTTTCAAACATCCAAGTTAAGACATGCGAGTTCCATACGACCCTTTTAAAAACAAATTATTGACGTATGAAAACATTTATGAATTTAATGAGAATTATAACTTTTTTTTGTCTGTTTTCAGTAACTATAGACATAAGCGCAAAGGTATGCGTGAACAGTAATCAGCCTCTTGACCAATACTCAATACGTATGGGCAATACCAATCTAATAATGACAAAAAACAATAACGGGAAATACGGTATTGAGATACGCTCAGAAGAAAATGATCTTGTAGCTTGCCAGCCTTTCCCCGTTATGCTGGCTGTCAAATCGAAGAATGTCTCCGACCAAACCGGCGAAACAGTGACACAGACAGGTTACGACATTCTTGACAAGACCGATAACGGTTTTCTCTGTCGGGCTTTTGTTGATACCGACAACGGTAGCCGTTTCGAGTTTCAAGATGAAATAGTAACCCATGACAATGGGATATTCAGCATTAAAAGAAAGGTTACAGTTGTGGATGCTGGCAATAATGACGAGGGGTTCTCCTCGCAAATAACATTCCTCATCACTTCTGACTACGCCAGTCTCGACAAGCACGACTTCTTTGCCCCGGGCATTATTTACAGAACAAATAAATACAACAACAAAGGGCCGGCAAATCCTGACTTGACTTCAAAAAGTTTTTGCTTTAAAGAAACCAGATTCGGACTACCCATGTTCTTGGTACACAATCCGGACAACAAGCTAAGCCTCTCTTTGGCGCATGTATCTCCTCAAATTTCCACCGGCATCAGAGAGAAAGGAATTGATTACTGGGTCATTAACTCCACGATAGAATATGGGTCGGTAGGAGTAACGCTGACGGAAGGCTCCAAATGCAATAAAGTAGGAATAGACTACACTTATCCTTCTGCCGACAAAAGATACAAACGAAGCCATCCTGTGCAAAAAGGTTTTGCACACCAATACGAAATAAGTGTTTACGTATCAAAAGACCAGAGTTACACGTCTGCGGCTACCGAAGCTTACAAAAAACACTTCAACCTTTACGACATTAAGCTCTTTGATGTCGACATGAAAGACGTATACAAATCCTAGCTTGACATGTTTGCTCAACTGGCAGGACCTATCAACAATGGGGCAGCGTATGGCGTACCTTGGTCACTAAGCCTTCCCGAAGGCAAGCCACATGCCTTTGAACTCCAGAATGGTTTCGTGGGACAACAAACATCAATAGCATTCCAGCTGATGCGCTATGGTCTGGAACAGGAACAAAAAGACATCTTTGAGAAAGGACTGGCTATGGCTCAATT
>JAISUK010000079.1 GCA_031272075.1 Dysgonamonadaceae bacterium | reverse complement strand
AGCGGGTCAAAAACATCCTTCCCGAACTCGGACAGATTGGTATTCTGTGCATTACCGACAAGCAATTCGGGCAGATGGAACTGTTTCAGGGGAAAAAGGAAAAGCCGGTTACGACGCCTTTTCAGCAGTTGGAATTATTTTAAAACATTATAAATCATAAAAATTATGGACCAACCAAAAATTGAACGACTATTGCGCCTGATGAAACTGCTCACAGGCAACATTTCTTACACGATAGAAGATTTAGGCGAGCGGCTAGATATGTCTGTCAGAACGGTTTACCGTTATATCGACACCTTTCGCGAGGCGGGTTTTATCATCAAGAAAAATGGCGATTATATCCGTCTCGACAAGTCCTCGCCCTACTTCAAGGACATTTCGCAACTTATTCATTTTACCGAAGAAGAAGCGTACATCCTCAAATCGGCGATTGAAAGCATTGACGAAAACAATCTGCTTAAACAAAATTTAAAACGCAAACTAACAACTGTTTACAACTATAAAATTCTTGCCGAAACGGTTGTGCGGACTCAAAACGCCCGCAATGTGAATAAAATCCTCGAAGCGATTGAAAACCGGCAAATTATCGTGCTGAAAAATTATCGCTCTTCGAACAGTCAAAACGTGCGCGATCGCTGTGTAGAGCCGTTTTCGTTTACTACGAATTACATCCAACTTTGGGCATTCGACGTCGAATCAGGCACAAACAAACTTTTCAACATCAATCGCATTGAGAATGTGGAAATTCTGCCCGAAAAATGGAAATATGCCGACCGGCATCAGGCAGGATTTATTGATATTTTCCGCATCAGCACATTCGAGCAACTGCCTGTAAAGCTGCGACTGGGAATGTTGTCGGCCTCGCTCTTAACGGAAGAATACCCGCTTGCCGAAAAATACCTGACCAAAGTGAGCGACAATGAATTTATCCTCGAAACCAATGTATGCAGTTACGAAGGCGTCGGGCGGTTTGTGCTGGGCTTGTTGTCGGATATTGAAATTATTGAAAGTGAAGATTTTAAAGAGTTTGTCAGAAGGAAATTGGAAAAATTCGAGGGAAAAGTTTTGTAGTGTCAAAAGTTGGCAAAACTCCTCAGTTAAACGGGATTATAGGTTATTTTATCAATCCGGAAAAACAGGCAATTGATAAAGCCACAGCAGAAAAAATAAAATCCGAACTTGAAACTGCCTTAAAAACAGAGTTTGAAATCAATCTAAAAGTTGATTTATGGAATTAGTTGAATTGAAAAAAATACTATATTTTTTCTCTGTGTCAAAACCTGTCAATCCACCGCCGTACCTTTACAGCAAATTTATTCATTGTTTCATTTTAAAAGTCGAAGAATATGAAACGAGCATGATTTTCAAACATCCCAGTTGATGACAATCATGACATGCGAGTTCCATACGACCTCTTAAAAACAAATTATTGACGTATGAAAAATGTTGCTGTAAAAAAGTACGAAATCGACCGTAATTTTCTGAACTGCCATATTGCAGGATTTCAGTATTACGATGGTTGTCAGGTGATTGACGAACTGAATGTGGGTGTGCCGCTCGACATCTTTGCCGAAGCCGACAACCCGCACGACGCTACTGCCGTCGCTATTTATTTTGGCGAGAAGAAACTCGGCTACATTCCCGCCGGAAAAAACGAGGAGTTGAGCAAGTTTCTGCAATTCGGTCACGCCGATATTTTTGAGGTCAATATCAACTTCAAAAACCTCGACCTGCACCCCGAACAGCAGTTTAGGATTGCTGTGAAAATCAAAGACGAGCGGTAAATTGAAAGTTGCGCGTTTGATTGGTCGGTGCGCGAAGAAAAATGTGTGCAAAGTCCGCTTACCAACTTGTAATAATATGTTACCGACCAGTAACATACCAAAACTTTCATCTTTCAACTGAAAAATATTACCTTTGTCGAACGGTATGTTATAAAAAGCGTTGTCATGATGCGAAATTTTTACGAATCCAGGAAGCAGTTCAAGTACCTCTTTTTCATTACGGCGATCGTTATTGCGATCGCTTCCATCCTTGCGACCAACAGTCTGGTAAAGAAATTGGCTGAAGAAGAGCATAAAAAAGTTAAAATCTGGGCAGACGCGATCAGGGTCAATGCGCTCCAGACATTTATTTTCCAGGAAACAGACACCACCATTATCAATGCTTTCAATGACTACAACGGATTCTTATTGCAGGTATTGGAAGACAACACAACTATTCCGCTCATCCTGGCTGACGAACACGATCATTTGATCTGGTCGATGAACATTGACACGGCTAAAGTCAAAAGCGAGCCGGACATCAAACTCTTGATTCGTAAATTCAAAGAGCGTAACGAACCCATAGCCGTCAGGTTAGATGAAGATCTCGTACAATTTGTCTATTACGACGAATCGACAGTCCTGAAGCAATTGCAACTGTTTCCATACGTACAGTTGAGCGTTGTGAGCGTTTTTATTATCGTCTCTTTCCTGGCATTGACCAGCACGAAAAAAGCAGAACAAAACAAAGTTTGGGTCGGACTGTCGAAAGAGACCGCGCACCAGTTGGGGACGCCGATCTCTTCGCTGATGGCGTGGGTGGAATACCTGAAAACCAAGGATACGGATGTCAAATTCCTGGAAGAAATGGACAAAGATGTACAACGATTGAAAATTATCGCCGAACGGTTTTCCAAAATCGGATCGAACCCCGAACCCGAACCCATGAATCTCCAACATGCCGCATTGCAGATTGTAGACTATATGGGAAAAAGGATCTCATCAAAAGTCGCCATCACTTGCAGTTTTCCCGAAGAACCCGTCTGGGTGATGATGAACGAATCACTCTTCGGCTGGGTGCTGGAAAACCTGATCAAGAATGCAGTGGATGCCATGAACGGCCAAGGAAGCATCTATATTTCCGCTACCGATTTCGGCAAGACGGTAAAAATCGATGTCTCCGATACCGGCAAAGGGATTCCAAAATCGAAATTCGATGCAATCTTTCATCCGGGATACACCACGAAAGCAAGAGGCTGGGGATTAGGCCTGTCACTGGTCAGACGTATCATCGAATCGTACCGACGCGGAAAGATTTATGTCTTACATTCTGAATTAAATAAAGGGACGACCTTTCGGATTGAACTGACGAAAAACAAATATTTCCCCTGATTTTTTCATTTTTACATTCCTTTTTCATACTTTTGCATCGTTTTTAATAATTTCAAAGAGAATAGTGGGAAAGTTTGATTCATACAAGGTAGATTTGAAAAACATGAAAGAAGATGTTTTGAGAATCGAATACCAGTTAGGTAATTCTTTCTTTGTTGATATCGACGAAGACAACATTCAAAAAGGCAAAGTCAAAGTGAATCTGACCATCAAAAAGGCGGCAGGAGTTTACGATATGAGTTTTGTTTCGGAAGGTGTCGTGATCGTTCCGTGCGATCGATGCCTCGACGACATGGAGCTGCCTGTCAGCACCTCCAACCGCTTGATTGTCAAATTCGGCAAAGATTATTCGGAAGAGAGCGACGAGATTGTGGTCATTCCCGAATCGGAAGGCATCATCAATCTGGCATGGTTTCTCTACGAATTTATCGTGCTGACCATTCCGATCAAGCATGTTCATTCCCCCGGCAAATGCAATAAAGCAATGACCTCCACTTTGAAAAAATACACACCCAAAAAAGCGGGCGACGACGATGATGAAGAGATCAGCGTTGCTGCTACGGATCTGGACGAAGACAGTTTCGTTTCCGACCCGCGCTGGGATGCGTTAAAAAATTTCAAAGAAGAGGATCCAGATAATAACTAATAAAAACAAAAAAAAATGGCACATCCTAAACGAAGAACAGGAAAATCAAGAAAAAGTAAAAGAAGAACCCACGATAAGGCTTTGATGCCAACGCTGGCAGCATGTCCAAACTGCGGAGCGTGGCACATTTATCATACCGTATGCAATGAATGTGGCTATTATCGCGGCAAACTGGCAATAGAGAAAGCTGCTGCAGTATAATCTTATGAATAATATGCATGCTGTCATAACCGGTATTTCAGGATATCTGCCGAATTACGTCATGACAAACGAGGAGATATCTCAATTGGTAGATACTACCGATGAATGGATTATGACGCGCATCGGAGTCAAAGAAAGAAGAATCCTGAAAAAAGAAGAAGGAAGCGGTGTCACATATATGGCTGTGAAAGCGGTGGAGAACCTGATGGAAAAGACCGGTCTCGACCCGAAAACCGTCGATGCGGTGCTGTTTGCGACTTCTACTCCCGATTATATTATGCCCAATGCCGCTGCGCTGACCGCCTATAAGACAGGCATGACCAACGCTTTCTGTTTCGATATCAGCGCCGCTTGCAGCGGATTCATCTACGCATTGGAGGTGGCCAATGGATTCATCGTTTCCGGAAAATACCGGAAAGTCATGATATTGGCAGGCGACGTATTGACCGTTATCACGAACTACAACGACCGGAATACCTGTCCCATTTTCGGTGACGGTTGCGGCGCTGCGCTCGTGGAAGGCTCGACGGAAAACGTGGGAATCATCGACTCCATCATGCGGACTGACGGCAACAGTCTGCAGCACCTGAATATGTATGCCGGCGGATCGGTTCACCCCGCTTCCCACGAGACGGTAGAAAAGAATCAACATACCATCTGGCAGGACGGCAAAGTCGTGTTCAAACATGCAGTATCCAGCATGTCGGACGCCTGCGTGGAACTGATGGAACGAAATCATCTGACGCATGAAGATATCCATTGGGTGGTTCCGCACCAAGCAAACCTCCGAATCATCGATGCCGTAGCGCACCGGATGGGGCTCACTACGGAAAAAGTCATGGTCAACATCGACAAATACGCAAACACCAGTGCAGGAACGATCCCCCTTTGCTTGTGGGATTGGGAACCCCGGTTGCACAAAGGCGACAACCTGATTCTCACGGCTTTCGGCGCGGGATTTACCTGGGGGGCTACTTACCTGAAATGGGGTTACGATCCGAAATAAAGTGCATAAATCCGGATTTGTAAATATCGTGGGCAATCCCAATGTCGGGAAATCGACGCTGATGAACCGGCTGGTCGGGGAGAATATTTCCATTATTACTTCCAAAGCCCAGACAACCCGGCATCGCATCATCGGGATTGTAAACACCGATGATATGCAAATCGTCTATTCCGACACTCCGGGCGTCTTGCGTCCGAATTACAAACTGCAGGAAAGCATGCTGCATTTTTCGGAATCGGCGCTTGACGATGCCGATATTTTGCTGTATGTGACGGATACGGTAGAAAAGATCGATAAACACCATTTTTTCCTCGAAAAAGTGCGACAATCCACGATTCCGGTGCTGTTGCTCATCAACAAAATCGACCTGACGAATCAAAAAGGCTTGGAACAGCAATCCGACGAATGGCAAACGATATTGCCGCAAGCAGAAATCATCCCGATTTCCGCAACGAATAATTTCAATATCGACTACCTTCAGAAACGAATCGTCAGCCTGTTGCCGGACGCGTCGCCCTATTTCGAGAAAGACGCAATGACCGATCGCCCTGCACGTTTCTTCGTGACGGAAATCATCAGGGAGAAAATCTTGCGCTATTACCAGAAAGAAATTCCGTATTCTGTCGAAGTTGTCGTCGAACAATTTGAAGAATCGGACGAAATGCTACGGATCAAAGCCGTCATCGTGGTGGAACGCAGTTCACAGAAAGGAATCATCATAGGCGACAAAGGGTTAGCGATCAAAAAGACAGGGTCGATGGCGCGCAAAGCCATCGAAAGGTTTTTCAATAAAAAGGTTTTCCTGGAACTGTTTGTGAAAGTAGAAAAAGACTGGAGAAACCGGGATGCGCTATTGCGTGATTTCGGATATAAACTTGATTGATTATGAGTAATCTGGTAGCAATAGTCGGCCGACCGAACGTCGGCAAATCGACATTATTCAACCGGCTGGTTCAGTCCCGTCAAGCCATTGTGGATGAGACGGAAGGCACCACCCGCGACCGTCAGTACGGCAAAGCAGAATGGTCGGGGCAGGAATTTTCGGTCGTAGACACCGGCGGCTGGGTTGTCCATTCGGAAGATATTTTCGAAGAAGAAATAAACAAACAAGTGCAGATAGCCATCGACGAAGCGGATGTGATTCTTTTCGTCGTAGACATTGTAAACGGCATCACCGACCTGGACGACCGTATCGCGCAAATGTTGCGACAGACGCAAAAGCCGCGGTTCCTCGTCGCCAACAAAGCCGACAATTTCGAGTTGCACCATCAGGCTGCCGAATTTTACAGCTTGGGGCTGGGTGCTCCTTACCCCGTTTCAGCCATCAATGGCTCGGGCACCGGCGAACTGCTGGATGATCTGATCGCAGGCTTCGCTACGGGCAAAACTGACGAACCCGAAGACCTCCTTCCCCGCATTGCCATCGTAGGTCGCCCAAATGCAGGAAAATCATTGTTAATCAACGCATTCATCGGCGAAGACCGCTCCATCGTGACAGACATCGCCGGCACCACCCGCGACTCGATCTATACCCGCTACAACAAATTCGGATTAGACCTCTACCTGGTCGACACCGCCGGGATACGCAAGAAAGGAAAGGTCTACGAAGACCTGGAATATTATTCCGTGATCCGCGCCATCCGCGCCATCGAAGAATCGGATGTCTGCATCCTGATGGTCGACGCCACACGCGGCATCGAATCGCAAGACATGAATATCTTTTCTTTGATTAAGAAGAATAAAAAAGGACTGGTGATCGTGATCAACAAATGGGATCTCATCGAAGACAAAAGTCCGCAATATGTGAAATTTTTCGAGCAGGAAATCAAAAACCGGATCGCCCCCTTCACGGATGTCCCGGTGATTTTTGCTTCCGCCCTGACCAAACAACGTATCTTTAAGATACTGGAAGTGGCCAATCAGGTTTACACTACCCGTAAAACAAAAATCCCTACACATAAACTCAATGAATTGCTGCTTCCCGTCATCGAAAAAACGCCGCCGCCTTCCAACAAAGGGAAAGTGGTGAAAATCAAATACATCACACAACTATCGAATACCGCTGTCCCCAGTTTCGTTTTTTTCTGCAACTTGCCCCAATGGGTCAAAGAACCGTACAAACGATTTCTGGAAAATTCGATCCGGAAACTCTGGAACCTGACCGGGACACCGATCAATATCTTCATGCGGGAAAAATAGGCGACTACTACTAAACATCAATTAATAACACAGATAACATCATGATTACACGTAGAAATTTTTTAAAAAACAGCGGCTTGGGTCTTGCGGCCGCAACGCTGGGAAATGTCGGAGATCTTTTCCCGAATACCAACAGGATTGCTTCGCAATCGGCTGACTATGCTTGCTTACGTCCGGCTGTCGCCGATCGCAATTTTACTTCTAAAGCTGTAGAAGCAACGATTACACAAGTAAAAAAACAGCTCAAAAATCCGAAATTGGCATGGATGTTTGAAAACTGTTTCCCGAACACATTGGACACGACGGTTCATTTCAGAACACAGGACAACCGTCCGGACACATTTGTCTACACCGGCGATATCCATGCCATGTGGCTCCGTGATTCCGCCGCACAAGTATGGCCGTATCTCAAGTTGATGAAAAAAGACACTTCTTTGCAACAATTGATTGCCGGAGTCATCAACCGACAGACCAAATGTGTACTGATCGATCCTTATGCCAATGCCTTCAACGACGGCCCTACCGGAAGCGAATGGGAATCGGATCATACCGCCATGAAGCCGGAATTGCACGAACGAAAATGGGAAATCGATTCGTTGTGCTACACCGTTCGGCTGGCGTACCATTATTGGAAGTTGACCGGCGACACTTCGGTTTTTTCTGCCGATTGGCGACAAGCCGCAGCCTCGATTGTCAACACATTCAAAGACCAGCAACGGAAAGCAAGTCTGGGACAATACAAATTCCAACGAAAAACCGACCGCCAGCTTGACACCTTGGCTAACAATGGATACGGTTCGCCCGTCAATCCCGTCGGGTTGATCGTTTCTTCCTTCAGGCCTTCGGACGACGCCACCACTTTCGGGTTTTTAATTCCCTCCAACCTGTTTGCCGTCACGTCGCTGAAACAACTGGCCGAGATTTCTGCCCAAGTGACAAACGACAGCGCTTTCGCTTCAACATGTACCGCCTTGGCAGAAGAAGTACAAGCGGCAGTAAACCGGTATGCCGTGACCGACCATCTAAATTATGGTAAAGTCTATGCTTTCGAGGTCGACGGATTCGGTAATCGTTTATTTATGGACGACGCCAATGTCCCCAGCCTGTTGGCATTGCCCTACCTGGGTTGTGTGGAAAACGACGATCCTGTATACCTGAATACCCGCAGGTTTGTCTGGAGCGTCGACAATCCGTATTTCTTCAAGGGAAAATACGCCGAAGGGATCGGAGGCCCCCATATCGGGTTTGATATGATTTGGCCGATGAGTCTGATCATCAAAGCCATGACCAGTACCGACGACAGCGAAATCAGCTATTGTGTCAAGACACTCCTTGCCACCGACAACGAAACCGGATTTATGCACGAAAGTTTCAATAAAGATCAGCCTGCGAATTTCACTCGATCCTGGTTTGCCTGGGCGAATACCCTGTTCGGAGAACTGATACTCAAATTAGTCGACGAAAAGAAAGTAAAACTGTTAAACAGTTGATAACATTTTTAATACACGATTGATAATGAAACGAGCAAGTTTTTCAAACATCCCAGTTGATGACAATCATGACATGCGAGTTCCATCGTCCTTTTAAAAAAAATTTATTGACGTATGAAAAAACTGTTGCCCGCGCTGTCTTTGCTGCTGATCTTTTCCGCAATCGGCTGTGCATTTCAGAAATACCCGTCTGCAAAAAAACCGACAGACTATGTCAATCCGTTACTTGGAACCGAAACACTGTGGGACAGCATCGACTTGGGATTCACCCCGACCCGCCGCACCTGGGGCGCAGAAGTGTTTCCGGGCGCCTCGCTGCCGAACGCCATGGTGCAGGTCAGTCCGGTCACATTGTTTGGAAGCGGTTCGGGCTACCAGTACGAAGACACCGTGATTTACGCTTTCACGCATACCAACAAAGGACATTGGAACCTGTGCCATGTGCCGATTCTCCCCTTTATCGGAACAATTTCGCCGAATAATTATTACTCGGAATACGATCACAAGCAGGAGTCCGCCCATCCGGGATATTATCGGGTTTTCCTCAAACGCTATGGCATTGATGTGGAAGTCACTTCCACCCTGCGTTGCGCTTACCACAAATATTCTTTCCCTAAAAAGGAAACAAAACAGCTGATGCTCGATCTTTCAAAGTCGAACGAACGGGTCAGGGCATGGAACCTCGTTCAAACCGGAGCGCAAGACTTTGCCGGATACCAGGACACAAGGGATAGAATCTATTTCTATGCAAAGGCCAATTTCCCGATCGACCGGATTGATTCGCTGCTGGAAGATAAAAAATCAATCTCCATCGTTCATTTCGCGAATAGCGCCAATGCCACACCATTGGATATAAAAATCGGATTCTCTTTTGTCGGCATCGAAAACGCAAAAAAGAATCTCGAACAGGAAATCGCCGACAAACAGTTTGCCGAAATCCGAAATGAAGCCGTCAAAACCTGGGAATCGTTGCTCTCAAAAATCACTGTCACAGGTGGAAGCGAACGCCAGCGAATGCTTTTCTATTCCTGCCTCTATCGCGCCTTTCTGTGGCCTGCATTGCGAAGTGATGCGAACGGCGATTTCACGGATCAGAACCGGCAAGTCGTCAACAAAGGGTTTCATTATTATACCGATCCTTCTTTCTGGGACGACTACCGTAATAAACTGATCCTGCTGGGGATGCTGTCGCCTGCAGTCGCTGTCGATGTCCTCAATTCCATCACCGACAAGGGATTGAAAAGGGGATTCATGCCTACTTTTTTTCATGGCGATCATGCCTCCACATTCGTTGCGGGTTCGTATTTGCGGGGATTGCGCGGATTTGATGTCGACAGCGCCTACTACCTGATCTTGCGTAATGCCACAGTGGAAAGCCGCAGCCGCCCACATCTGAACGAATACATCGAAAAAGGGTACATCTCCGAACCGGTGATCGAGAAACCGCAGACTGCCACCGTTGCCAATGCCGGTGTTACCAAAACGCTCGAATATGCTTACGACGATTATGCCGTCGCATTGATGGCAAAAGCGCTGCACGACGACAACAATTACGACCTGCTGATGAAACGAACAACAAATTATAAAAACATGTTCGATCCGGCTACCGGCCTGATGCGCGGTCGATGGGCAAACGGCGAATGGATCTCCCCTTTCGACCCCTATTTCCCCTACTACGAATACATGTACCGTGAAGCAAACGCCTGGCAATCGTCGTTCTTCGCTCCGCACGACATACCCGGCCTGATCGCTTTGTACGACAGTCCCGAAGCGTTTGAATTGAAACTGGATTCCCTCTTTACCGTCCCATGGAAAGGCTACGAAGCGCACAACCTCTCCGGTTTTATTGGACAGTATTGCCATGGTAATCAACCGGATCATAACTTTCCGTATTTGTATTATTTTGTCGGAAAACAGGAAAAATCACAAGCCCTGCTCGACAGCTGCATGAATCATTTCTACGGCATGGGCGAAAATGGCCTCGCGCTGGCCGGAATGGACGACGCGGGAGAAATGTCGTCGTGGTATGTCTTCAACGCCATCGGACTTTATACCTTCTCCCCTGCCGACCCGGAATACCTCGTTTCCGTCCCGCTATTCGACACCATCCGGATTGCGTCTCCCGAAAACGGGATCAATGTCACGATCGTAAAGCAGGGTTCGGGCAAGAAAATAACTTCCATCTCCATCGGAGGCAGAAAGAGCGACGGCTATTTTATTCCCCACGAGGAATTGAAAAAAGGAAATCAATTGATTATTTCAACCGAATAAATTCATTATTAACGGTAGAGACACCCGATCGGGCGTCTCTACATAATTATTGACGTATGAAAAACAAAGCAATCACAATCCTCTTGCTCGCTTTGACCTGCGGCGCCAATCTCAATGCTGAAATCATCAAAGTTTTGGCCGTCGGAAACAGCTTCTCGGTCGACGCTGTGGAAAATTACCTGTACGACATCGGCAAAGCTTCCGGCGACACCCTGATCATCGGGAATATGTACATCGGCGGATGTTCGTTGGAACGGCATTGGACAAATGCAATTACCAATGCGGCAGCCTATTCCTATCGCAAAATCAACGAAAAAGGAGTCATGACCGTGAAGGAAAATACAACACTGATCGAAGCATTGACCGACGAGGCATGGGACTTCATCACTTCGCAACAGGTCAGTCAATTGTCCGGACAATACGACACCTATTTCCCGTACGCTACCAATTTGCTCAACGCTGCCCGAACCTTGGCTACCAATCCGAATGTGAAATTTGTCCTGCACATGACTTGGGCGTATGCTCAAAACTCCACCCATTCCGGATTTGCCAATTACAACAACGACCAGCAGACGATGTATGAAGCAATCGTCGATGCCGCTACCCGTGTGGCAGCCACCTTGGGCATCGACATGCTCATTCCGTCCGGCACAGCCATTCAGAATGGACGTACCGGCTATCTCGGCGACAGTTTCTGTCGCGACGGATATCACCTCGAAATGAATTATGGTCGCTATACCGCCGCCTGTACCTGGTATGAAATGCTTACCGGCAAATCAGTGCTCGATAACGCCTTCTTCCCTGTAAACCTGACGCCCGAAGCAATCAAAGTTGCTCGCCAAGCAGCGCACGACGCTGTACTGAAACCCGACGGCGTGACCGTCAACACCGCTTCGCCAATATTCTGAAACGACTAACCGACAATGGAGTAAAGGCAATGAAGTCGTAGAGGCTGCTGCAGAAAACAGAGAAAAACCGGCGTTTTCTTGCTTTTCTCCCACTTTTTGCCGATATTTGTTGCTGTGATTTACTCACATTTGATTATAAATTATAAATACAGTCTATCATGAATAAACGTAATCTATTATTTTTCGTATTTTCTATCATCATCGGAACCATTCTCGCGCAGGATAACCGTCAGGTGAAGAACGTCATACTGATGATCCCCGACGGGACTTCACTCGCTTCGGTTTCTTCCGCCCGCTGGTATCAATGGTATAACAACCCCGACAAACCCAGTTTAAACATCGATCCGTACTTGTGCGGGACCGTACTTACTTATTCTTCCAACGCACCGATAGGCGATTCGGCGCCCACCACTTCATGTTATATGACCGGTGTGCCGAGCCGTGCAGGATGGGTCGCTACCTACCCTGTCGCCGACCAGTTGAACGACATCATCCCCATGAACCCCATGAAAGCCTACCAGCCGCTGATGACGGTGCTGGAAGCAGCTAAACTCACTCAGGACAAAGCGACGGGACTGGTATTCACCTGCGAATTTCCGCATGCCACCCCCGCCGACTGCTCTTCACACAGTTACGACCGCGGAAAATACGAGTGGATCGCTCCGCAGATGGTTCACAACGACCTCAATGTCGTGATCGGTGGCGGCGCCGGACTGCTGGATGAAAAAAGCAAAAACTACCTGCTCGGCCAGGGATACGGCGTATTCCAAAACGACATCGCGAACTTCCACAATTATTCCGGAAATAATATGTGGTGCCTGTTTGCGGATCGGGATATGGCATACGACCTCGACCGCGACCCTGAAAAAGAACCTTCGCTGGCAGAAATGACGTCAAAAGCCATTGAAAAACTCTCTGCAAACGAAAACGGTTTCTTCCTGATGGTGGAAGGAAGCAAAATCGACTGGGCGGCTCATTCCAACGACCCCATTGCCATCATCACCGACATGCTGGCTTTTGACCAAGCTTGCGGCGTCGCATTCGATTTCGCCAAGAATAACGGCGAAACGGTCGTGGTGGTAGTGCCCGACCACGGCAATAGCGGCATCAGCATCGGAAGCAATCATTGCAAAGGCTACGGCAAACTGACGAAAGACGAGTTATTTAAAAATGTCTCCCGTTACAAGATCACTGCCAACGGATTAATCGGACGCCTGCACAATACAGCCGCTGCCGACATCAAATCCGTCTTCAAGGAATATACCGGCATCGAACTGACAGAAGAAGACCTGAACAATATCCTGCTTTGCGAAGATTATTCCAAAAGTGAACTCTCGAATGAAGAGCGGATGAAAGGAACAAAATTAAACGGTGTCGTCTCCAAAATCCTGAACAGCAACACCTGTTTCGGATTTACTACTACCGGGCATACCGGCGAAGAAGTCTTCCTGGCCGTCTACGACCCTACACCCAACCGGCTCATGGGACATGTCACCAACATCCGCCTCAATCAATACCTGTTTGAATCCATGGGGTTGAAAACGCCGCTCACGGAATTGACCGACACCTATTTTGCCAAACATCCGGCGGTGTTTGAAGGCATGAAATATACCATCAAACAAGACAACGACCAAACGCCGATATTGGAAGTGAAGAACAAAAAAAATACGTTGCAATTGCGGCCAAATACCAATATTGTACTGTTCAACGGGAAAGAAATAAAACTCAATTCCCTCGTTATCTACGTAGATCAAAACAATACTTTTTATTTGCCGCGTTCACTGAGGAATTACCTCTGAAATTCACTGAAACAGTCGAATCATGTATCTTTTCTATACGCCGACGATCGCGCCGGTGATTGAACTTCCGGAAACTGAAGCGCAACATTGCATACGGGTATTGCGTATGAAAACAGGCGATACCATCCGGCTGACGGATGGCGCAGGACATTGCTATTCCGCTGTCCTCTCCTCCGTATCGTCCAAAAGCTGTATCGCGGAAATACGAGATACGCAGCAATGCCCGCCGCATTGGCCCAACTTCCTGGAGATTGCGGTCGCTCCGACAAAAAACATGGAACGGATGGAATGGTTCGTGGAAAAAGCGACGGAAATCGGCATCAATAAAATCAGCTTTATTCGATGCCGCTTTTCGGAACGGAAAGAATTGAAACTTTCGCGGTTGGAAAAGGTGGCGATTGCAGCCATGAAACAGTCACTGAAAGCGACGCTGCCTGAACTTCAAGCATTGACAGATTTCAACGACTGCATCCGAAGCCCATTTCGCGGGCAACAGTTCATCTCCCATTGCCGTCCCGATGAGAGGCAGCCGCTTTGCGCAATTTACCATCCCGGCGACAACTGCCGGATACTGATCGGTCCTGAAGGAGACTTCTGCGAGGAAGAGATCAGCGACGCCAAGCGCTGCGGGTTCATCCCCGTCACGCTGGGTGAAAGTCGGCTACGGACAGAAACTGCGGCGCTGTGTGCCTGCCAGACGATTCATACCGTCAATCAACTCCACCCACAATAGACGACAATGAAGCGCTTCAAAAAAATACTGATCATGATCCGGAATATCGTCTTGTTGTTTATCTCGATCAGTCTGTTTTTTGTTTTGCTGTACAAATATGTCCCCGTCTATTATACCCCGCTCATGGCGATTCGCTCCATCGAGCAACTCAGGTCGCATCGAGAGTTGCACTGCCGGCGCCATTGGGTTCCGTTATCGGAAATCTCCGAACACCTGGTACAGGCGGTAGTCGCTTCCGAAGACAATCTCTTTTTAGCCCACAAGGGATTCGATTTCAAACAAATCGAAACGGCCAGGAAAGAAGCGGAAGAAGGGAAAAAATTGCGGGGCGCAAGCACCATCTCGCAGCAGACAGCGAAAAATGTCTTCTTGTGGCCCAAACGCTCCTACCTCCGCAAAGGATTGGAAGTCTACTTCACCGTGCTGATAGAATTTATCTGGGGCAAGAAACGCATCATGGAGGTCTACCTCAACTCCATCGAAATGGGCGACGGCATCTATGGCGCGGAAGCGGTAGCGCGGGCGCATTTCAATAAACATGCCGCCGAACTGACCGTCGAAGAATCGGCGTTGATCGCCGCCTCATTGCCCAATCCGCTCCTGTATAATTCTGCAAAACCCTCGCCGTATATGCTGAAACGGAAGACAAAAATCATCTCCCTGATGGATAAAATCCTCAAAGTGGATTTCAGAAACCCGAAACAGCCGGAAAAGCCTTCAAGCAAAACACGGAAATAATGCACAAACTGGAAAAATACGACTGGGGAACAGTGCCGTACGCGCTCGCTTTCGAACAACAGAAAAAGCTGTTTGAGCAATCCATCCAAGCCAAATCCCGCGGCGAAAAGACCGATAACATCCTTGTCGTCTGCGAACACCCGCATGTCGTCACCATCGGAAAAAACGGCGCGATTTCCAACCTGTTGTTTTCGGAAGATTACCTGAAACAGCAGGGTGTCCAACTGTTTCATGTCGACCGTGGCGGGGACATCACCTACCATGGTCCCGGGCAATTGGTGGGTTACCCGATCCTCGACCTGGAGACCTACCGGTTGGGGCTGAAAGCCTACATCGCACGGTTGGAAACGATCATCATCCGTCTGTTGGCGCTCTACGGCATCTCAGGGAAAATAGTGGAAGACGCTCCCGGCGTATGGATCGACAGCGACGACCCGCAAAAAATCCGGAAAATATGCGCCATCGGCATTCGTAGCAGCCGATACGTCACCATGCACGGGTATGCCTTGAATATCAATACCAACCTGGACTATTTCCGGCTGATCAACCCTTGCGGATTCAAGGACCGCGGGGTCACTTCGATGCAGAATGAACTGGGGCGACCTGTCGAGATAAATACGGTAAAGCGACAACTTTTCTGCCTTTTTGATGAAGTTTTTCAATAATTTTGCTGGGGATTTTACAATTTCGCTTTATCTTTGCAGTTTTATCATCCGCACAAATATGTTACGAATAGCTATCCAGGCCAAAGGCCGGTTGTATGAAGAAACAATGGAATTGTTGAGTGAGGCAGGCATCAAACTGACTTCCGTCAAACGGAGTTTATTGGTGCCGTCCCGTTCTTTTCCCGTTGAAATATTATTTCTCCGCGACGACGACATCCCACAGGCAGTCACCGATGGTGTAGCCGACGTCGGCATTGTCGGCGAAAACGAATTTTTGGAAAAGAAACAGAATGCCCAGTTGGTGAAGCGCTTGGGATTCAGCAAATGCCGACTGTCGCTCGCCATTCCAAAAGAAGAAGAATATCATGGTCTGAACTGGTTCTCCGGAAAAAAGATCGCTACCTCCTACCCCGTCATCTTAAGCGGATTCCTGAAACAAAACGCCATCAAAGCCGATATCCACATCATCAGCGGGTCGGTGGAAATCGCGCCGAGCATCGGACTGGCCGACGCCATCTTCGACATCGTCAGTTCCGGCAGCACCCTGATGGGAAATCACCTGAAAGAAGTGCAGGTAGTCATGGCATCTGAAGCATTGCTGATCAGCAACAACCACCTGACGAAAGAAAAAAAGGAGATTCTGGAAGAATTGATCTTCCGGATCGATGCAGTGAAGGCCGCCGAAGACAAGAAATACATCCTGCTCAATGTCCCCAACAGCAAACTCCAGGAAGTCATAGCCATCCTGCCGGGAATAAAAAGCCCGACCGTAGTGCCGCTCGCTCAAAAAGACTGGAGTTCCATCCATTCCGTCATCAACGAAAAACAATTCTGGGAAATCATTGGCAAACTCAAAGCCGCCGGAGCGGAAGGGATCCTGATTGTGCCCATCGAAAAAATGATAATGTAATGAGCATGATCCGCGTAATCCGTTACCCCGATAAAACGACTTGGGAACAGCACCTCGCCCGTCCGGTGATCGATCACAGTTCCCTGTTCACAACGGTGCGGACGATACTGGACGACGTCAAACGCGACGGCGATAAGGCGCTGTTCGCGTATGAAGCCAAGTTCGACCGTGCTTTGCTCGACTGCCTGGCTGTCACGGAAACGGAAATCCTCGATGCGGAAAAACAGGTCTCCGAAGAATTGAAAACAGCCATGCGGACTGCCTCGCGGAATATCGAACTGTTTCATGCTTCGCAGCAACTCATCCCTGCGAAGATCGAGACTTCGCCTGGCGTCTGCTGCTGGCAAAAAGCTGTGGGGATAGAAAAAGTAGGACTGTACATCCCCGGCGGTTCCGCCCCGCTTTTTTCTTCCGTATTGATGCTGGCGATTCCGGCGCGCATTGCAGGATGCAAGGAAATCATCCTCTGCTCCCCGCCAAACCCCGCCGGACAGATCCATCCCGCCGTATTGGTCGCCGCCAAACTGTCGGGCGTACACCGCATATTCAAGGTCGGAGGCGCTCAAGCCATCGCTGCCATGGCCTACGGCACGGAATCCATCCCGAAGGTCTACAAGATTTTCGGTCCGGGCAATCAATACGTGACAATGGCCAAGCAATTGGTAGGTCAGGTAGACGTAGCGATCGATATGCCGGCCGGCCCCTCGGAAGTGGAAGTCATCGCCGACGATTCCGCGAATCCTGCTTTTGTGGCTGCCGACCTGCTTTCGCAAGCCGAACACGGTGTGGACAGCCAATCCGTGCTGATTACTACTTCGGACACATTGACCGAAGCAGTACAACAAGAACTTCGGACGCAGCTGGCGGCATTGCCGCGCGCCGAGATTACCGTCCGCGCGCTCGACAACAGCAGGATCATCTTACTGAAAGACCGCTCGGAAGTGATCGAGATGACCAACCTGTACGCCCCCGAACATTTGATTATCGAGACCGCCGACTACCGCGAATTGGCGGAAGAAATCACCAACGCCGGATCGGTATTCCTGGGGCATTATTCTCCCGAAAGCGCAGGCGATTACGCTTCAGGCACCAATCATACATTGCCGACTAACGGCTACGCCAAGGCATACAATGGTATCAACCTGGACAGCTTCGTGAGAAAAATTACATTCCAGGAAATCTCGGAAGCGGGCATCCGTAACCTGGGTAATACCATCGAAGTTTTGGCAGCCGGCGAACAATTGTCCGCACACAAAAATGCCGTGACACTGCGAATGACTTCTTTGAAATGAAACAATTATGGAATTAGATTTACTGGTCAGAAAATGTATCAAAGCACTGAGTCCGTATTCTTCAGCCAGGGACGAATACCAGGGCAAGGCTTCTGTGTTTATGGATGCCAACGAAAATCCCTACAACGCCCCTTACGACCGTTACCCGGATCCGAAACAATGGGAATTGAAGGAAAAAATCGCGCACCTGAAGAATATCCCGAAAGAACAAATCATGCTGGGAAATGGCAGCGACGAACCGATCGACCTGCTCATTCGCATCTTTTGCGAACCCGGAGTAGACAATATCGTTGCGCCGGATCCGACCTACGGCATGTATCAGGTGGCGGCGCAAATCAACAATGTGGAATACCGACGGGTAAGGTTCGATGAAAATTTCAACCTCGATGCCGACAAACTGCTGCGGGCTACCGACCGCAACACGAAACTGATCTACCTGTGTTCCCCAAACAACCCGACAGGCAACGCCTTGGAACATAATACAATGTTGAAAATCATTTCTTCGTTCTCCGGAATCGTCATCGTGGACGAAGCTTACATCGATTTTTCTTCCAAACCGTCCTTATTGAAACAATTGAACGATTACCCGAATCTCATCGTCTTACAGACATTCTCGAAGGCATGGGCTAGCGCCGGCGTCCGACTGGGAGTCACCTACGCCTCAAAAGAAATCATCGCACTGCTCCATAAAGTCAAATATCCTTACAATATCAATATATTGACGCAGAACTACATGTTGCATCTGCTGGACGATTATCCCAAGATTCAAAATTGGATACACATCCTGATGGCGGAAAGAGACCTCCTCGAAAAAGAGTTGAAAGCGCTTCCCTGCGTGGAGAAAGTTTATCCCTCCGACGCCAATTTCTTCCTGGTCAAGATGAACGACGCCAACGCCGCTTACCGCTACCTGGTAGATCGAAGCATCATCGTCCGCAACAGAAACAACCTGCCGCTTTGCGCCAACTGTATTCGTATCACCGTCGGCACCAAAGCGGAAAACCAGATGCTGATACAGACGCTTAAAGAGTTGAAAATTGAATTTTTGGAGCAGTGAGTGCAGAAGCCAAACTTGTTTGGATTATGCCGAGTCGTGACAAAAATCACAAAGTAAAATTGAAAGTTGATGAAAAGGGCATTATTTATAGATCGCGACGGGACATTGATCATCGAACCCGCCATTGATTACCAGATCGACAGTCTGGAAAAACTGGAGTTCGTTCCGAAAGTCATTCGGAACCTTTATTTCCTGCGTACCAAGACAGATTTCGAACTGGTGATGGTATCCAATCAGGATGGGATGGGAACCAGTGCTTTCCCGGAAGATACTTTTTGGCCGGCTCACAATAAATTGCTAAAGACGCTCGAAAACGAGGGCATCCGGTTCGACGATATCCTGATTGACTGCTCACTTCCGGAAGACAACGCCCCAACGAGAAAACCGCGTACCGGCATGTTGGGAAAATACCTGTCTGGCGGTTACGACCTGCCCAACTCGTTTGTCATCGGCGACCGACAGACAGATGTGGAACTGGCAAAAAACCTGGGATGCAAAGCAATCTTGCTTAACGACGCCGGTTGCTTACCCGAAACGCTGGTGGACACCTGCGTACTGGCAACCACCGATTGGGACAAGATAACGGCCTTCCTCCTTGCGGGCGAACGCTTCGCCTCCCACCGGCGGACTACCGGCGAAACCGACTGCCTGGTCGAAATAAACCTGGACGGCACGGGAAAATGCGACATCCGCACAGGACTGCATTTCTTCGACCACATGCTGGAACAGATCGGACGACATGGAGGCTTGGATCTGAAAATCCACGTGACGGGCGACCTGGAGACGGACGAACACCATACGATCGAAGATACCGGCATCACCCTCGGCGAAGCATTATTCCAGGCGCTCGGCAGTAAACGCGGCATCGAACGCTACGGCTTCTGCCTGCCGATGGACGACTGCCTGTGCACCGTCGCCCTCGATTTTGGAGGTCGCTCGTGGTTGGTGTGGGAAACAGCATTTCACCGTGAGAAGATCGGAGACGTCCCCACGGAGATGTTCTTCCACTTCTTCAAGTCACTCAGCGATGCCGCACGGATGAACCTGCACATCCGGGCTGAAGGCTCGAACGAACACCACAAGATCGAAAGCATCTTCAAATCGTTTGCCAAAGCGCTGAAGGCCGCCGTCAAACGCGATATTTTTCATTACGAAATTCCATCATCCAAAGGCTTCCTCTGATAAATGAACCGACGCCTCCACCTCCTCACCGCCGCCCTGCTCTCCATCCTCCTCTGCTCAGTCGCCTGCGACCGCCTGTTTGTGGATATTGACGGGGTAAGCGCCAAATTGCAAGGCAAATGGCAACAGACGGACGACCCCACTGTGTATTTCAACTTCCAGAACCAACTGTTCCAATACCAGCAATACCTCTACCCCGACAGCATCCTCAGCGTATTCGGCTTCTACAACCTGATTGACGAACAGACGATCCGCCTGAAACTGCTCGCGCAAACCCAGATCAACAGCCTCGGCGCAGACATTCCGCTCGATTTCCTCCAATGGGATACCCTCCCCGGAACCAACGGAATGGACACGCTGACACAACAGTTTTCTATTAAACTCCTTAACCGAAACAATCTGAATCTCTCAAATTCTTCAAAAAACCATGTTTTTCGTAAATATTAAGATTGATTCTGATATTTATTTCCTATATTTGCCCCCTAAATAACAGTTTATTAATCATTAAAATTTGAAAACCCATGAATTATAAAACAGGCTTATTGCTATTAACAACCATCTTATTCGCCGTTATATTTACGTCTTGCAAGACAAAAGAAAGCGCCTATAAAGCCGCTTACGAACGGGCAAAAGCGAAAGAAATGCAGGAACAAGCAGTTGAAGACGCCTCATCCGTCTATAAAAGCATGCCGACAACAACAACTACTACTCCCGTCAACACGGAAGTCACCATACAAAAAGAAAAAATTACTTCCGTCGACGGATCGGAATTGAAAAAGTTTAGCGTAGTCATCGGCAGCTATATGAGTAAAACCAATGCTTCCAGCCTGAAAGAACGCATGCAGGCGGAAGGCTATGACGCTATTCTGGCAAAAAACGAAAAAGACATGTACCGCGTGATTATCGCTACTTTCGACAACAAACAAAGTGCTGCCAACGAACGCGATGCCTTCAAAGCCAAAAAACGCAACGAAGACCCGGATTTCCAAAAAGCCTGGATATTGGAAAAGCAGAATTAAGCATCGCCACGCTTACATCCCAAGCATATTTTGCAACGACCCCATGCTGCCTTGTGCAGCAAAGCGATAGCTGAACGCGACAGTGAAATATTGCGAATAGAGTTGCTTCCAGGTGTTGAGGATATACTGGTCGTTGATGCTGGTGGTGAAGTTGGTGGATCGGTTGAGGATGTCGTAGGCGTTAATCGACAAGCTGCCTCTGCGATTCTTGAACAGTCGGACTCCCAACGAAGCATTGATCACATGGTCGGTAATCGTCACATCGGACGCCGAACTTGAATTATGCGCCATCGTATAGGACGACAAGGCAAAGAACCGTTCGGTGAAATCCCAGCGGGCGGTGAATTTCAAGTCGTCGGTCACACGGGTGTCTTTCCGTGCAGTGTAGTTCTCAAAATCGCGGTAAGTCAAGTTGTTTTCCAGTGAGGCTCTGAATTTCGAAGAAAAGTTGGTCGTCAGTGAAACCGAATTATTGACTCGTTGCTCATGATTTTTCACCAACTCCGAATTGATCCCCGTCTGATTGCTGCTCCACGTATATCCAAGCCCTGCCTTCAGGATTGATTTGATAAAATTCAGCCGCTTTTCGAAAGAAGTATTCGGGCTCACCGACCAATTAGCAGTGCCGTTCATGGGCGCCATCAGGGTAGCCCCGGCCACCGTCAGGTAATTGTTGTATTCAGGCAATACCGTCGGCTCGGCAAAATAGATCCGGTTATCCACCACCTGACCATCGGTAAAGCTTGCGCGCATAGAGATCTGGAACCAACTGTCTCCGCTTTGTTCTCGCCGTGAATAAACGATGTTCGCATGGTAGGATAGCGCAGGATTGAGTCCCGAATTACCGGTAGTGAGCATCAGCGGATTGGAATCATCGATCCGTGTGGAAAATTGCGTGGAGGGAGGTAGACTCATCGCTACTCTGAAACTGCATGACAACCATTCGTTGTTCCTATAACTGACGGCAAACTCCGGGTTGCTGAAGATGCGGCGCTGTTCCATGATCGACGGCAGGCGCTCGGTACGGTGAAAAAATACGGTGTTATAGCCCAGATCCAGATCCAGATCGTTGGTGAGCACACCATCCCTTTCTTTCATTCGCGTCAGTTTGATGCCGCCTTTAATTCCTATCAACCGGGTCTGATTGTCGGCAGAGCGTCCGTCATCGCGGACAGCCGTGAGGGAATCGGTTGCCGTCTGTCGGTCGGTCTGCCATTCAGGGGTCGCCTTTAGCATATAATTAATCATAAATAAACGCCCCAACATACTGAACCTATTAATGTTGTAATTCGCTTCGGCGCTCAGTTTCAATTTCGGCGATTCTGAAGTAAAGAGCAATGCCTCATGTCGTTGCGGCAAAACGCCTTCAGAGATGTTGTTGCTGTGCACACGATGCTGTTTCCCGCCTGCTCCGTCGGCATCAAGGTCGAAGCGTAAAGTTCGTTGTTTTTCCAACTTTTTTGTAAAGGAAATATGACCGTTGAGCGAAACATTTTTCCTGTCAAAGGCGCTGCGACTGTTGATTCCGGTCAGCAACATGCCATCGCGCAACAGTTCGGAGGAAGACACGGACACCCCGTCCGACTGCTGAAGCGACAGTCCGAAAGTGCCATTTACCGTATTTTTGCCAACTTGTTTATAGAAATTGCCGTTGACGTTATGTTGATAGGAATGATCCGAGCCTGAATTGAGTCGATCCATGGTTTGCGTCTGAAACTGGCCGGTAGGGAAATACAGCGTATTGCTGCGGGTTTCCGACGATGAAGCGTTATTAGAAAAAGCATAATTCAGTCCGTAATTGCCGGTCGGAATCGTGGAAGTGAGTGAAGCGCCAAGCTTCTGGTGGTCTTGTCGACCGATTTGCCGCTCGGTCGGCACAAAGTTGTCCAATCCGCCCGACAGTTTGATTTGGCGTTTCTCATTAAACAACCCGACATCGGCTGCTGCCAGGTAGCGGTTTAATTCCTGATCTTCGGCAACGCCGGCTTCTGCCTGCAAGTTGCCGGAGGCCACTTGGTCGAATGTATTAAACGTTATGATATTCAGCACCTTGCGTTTACGCGCCGCGTCCTTGCCATATAAGTGTGCTTCCTTTTCATCCGGCTCGTCGTAAGCCAGGATTTGCGCAGCGTCTTTGGCTTCAATCTGTTTGACGGCTTCTCTCGGATCGGCGCCGAAGATCAACCGCCCGTTCACGTAGCTGCGTTCCACCCGCTTGCCGTCGATGATGACAGAGCCATCACCGTAGACTTCTACGCCCGGCATCTGCCGGAGCACTTCCAAAACCGGATCGCCCTCCAGCGTCTTCACTGCCGCAGGGAAGAAAATGGTGGTATCGCCCTTGACACGATACATGGCCATCCGCGCGCTCACCACCACTTCGTCCAACTGCTGCACGTCGGGCGCCAGCATGATTCGGAGGTGTAATTTCTCACCCGTCGCTACCAATGGTCCCGATTTTACTTTGTAGCCCAGGCACGCCACTTCGTAGTGCTTCTGAGTCAGAATCATATTCGCAAGATCAGAGAATACAAATTCGCCTTTGACATTGGTGATGCGGTTATTCACCACAAGAGATCCTGTTTGATGGCTGTCGACTAAACTAACAACTGCTCCCTCCAACGGCTTGTTACTGACGGAATCCACTACTACGCCCGAAAACTCCCGGAGCGGCTGTTGAGCAGGTGCCATGCTGGAGAACATCCGAAGTATTTCCTCCTGAGTCTGTGCTTTGCTGCGATGAAAGGGGGTGATGCACAGGCAGAGAATCAAAAAAAAGACTGCTAGCGGAGCAATTTTAATGCTGTCAAAAAGCCTAACCATTGCCCTTTATTGTTCTATTATTAAGGTAATAGTGGCTACAACCGAAGCTTCTCCGATTGAGATGATAATATAACTAATGAAAGTTCCAGGATTCGTGCCGACTTGTAAAACATAAACATTCCCAGCTGGAAGTGGAGTGGTAGTACCGCAATTATTATAAAGTCCACCCACAACAAAAAAACTTGAATCTGGAGTTACAGTAATTGTTAAAAAACCAGTACTGTAATTATAGGTTGCTGTAACACAATCAAGCGGATCATTTTCTATGACAGTAATAGTAGTTGCATGAGCTACAGCCGTTGTGCCAATCAAAAGCGCACAAACGAAAAAAGATTTTAAAAGAATAGATTTCATACGTGTAAAATTTTAATTTGTTTATAAATATCGCTCAAAGGTATATATATATATATTAATATGCAACTTTTTATTTCAAAAAATCAAGGAAACGCAGATTCAACTAGCAACTTACACCCTTTCAGGAACTCCCTCGTCGGCATCTTGACTTTGCCTGCCGGCTGGATGGTAAGCAGCCGAACGATGCCATCGGCAGCGACCACGTCGAGGCAAGTTTTTCCATCAGTGAGGACGGTTCCAGATGGGTGTGCGGAAGAAGTGCGGTGTATTTCTACCTCGAAAATCTTCAAACGGATCGGTTCTCCTTTCACTGTCAGTAGTTCCGTCCAGGCAGCCGGATAGGGCGACAGTCCTCTCACGAAATTATAGAGCGCCGCGACCGGCTGGTTCCATTCGATGCGGCAAGTATCCCGAAAGATTTTGGGCGCCGGTTTCAATATAGTTTCTGGGGTCAGTAAGCGATCCTGGTCGATCGGCTCCACAGTGCCCGACAAGATCCGATCGACAGTATCCGTTACCAGCTGCGACCCCACGAGCATCAGCCGGTCGTGCAGCGTCCCGGCGGTATCTGTCTCCGCAATCGCCACCCGTTGCTGTCCGATGATGTGTCCCGTATCGATGGTATGTGTCAGAAAGAAAGTCGTGACACCCGTCTCGCATTCCCCATTGATTATCGCCCAGTTGATCGGGGCGGCGCCGCGGTATTGCGGCAGCAACGAGGCATGCAGATTGAAAGTACCCAGCCGCGGCATATTCCAGACCGCTTCGGGGAGCATACGGAAAGCGACAACAATCTGCAGATCCGCTTTCCAGTCTTTCAATGCTTCGAGGAACTCCGGATCTTTCAGTCGCTCCGGTTGCAGCAAAGGCAATAGATGTTCCCGCGCATACTGTTTCACCGGCGAGGACTGCAATTTCATCCCTCTGCCGGCGGGTTTGTCCGGCATTGTCACTACGCCCACCACGTGATAACCGCCTTCCGTCAGCGCTTTCAGGCTTTCCACTGCAAATTCGGGCGTACCCATGTAAACGATGCGTAAATCTTTTTTCTCCATAATATTATTCCTCTTCTTCCGAGAAGTTTTCCACCAGTATGTCGCGGTAAGCGTTGAAGATTTTCGATTTTGACACAAACCCGACATATTTCCCCGAATCGTCGATGACCGGCAAGTTCCAGGCTTTCGTATCATCGAAAATCTGCATGATCTTCTCCATCGGAAAATTGATATTCAGTTTTGCAGGCGGGGAGATCATAAATTTCTCCACCCTGAACCGGTCATACAATTCCGGGCGGAACATGATATTGCGGATATTGTCCAGCAGCACCACTCCCCGCAGGATTCCTCGGCTGTCGGTAACGGGGAACACATTGCGTTTGGATTTCGCGATCACTTTGATCATATCGCCGAGGGTCATTTCCGGTTTGACTGCTATCAAGTCCGTCTCGATGACGGTATTCAAATTCAGCAATGTCAATACCGCCCTGTCTTTGTGGTGGGTCAACAATTCGCCTTTCTTGGCGAGGCGCATCGAATACAGGCTGTGTCGTTCAAACGATACGATCGTGATGTAAGAACTGATCGACACAATCATCAGCGGCAGGAACAGATCGAATCCGCCGGTGAGTTCTGCGATGAGGAAGACGGCCGTCAACGGCGAGTGCATGACCCCCGACATCATCCCTGCCATGCCCATCAACGAAAAATTTTCTTCCGGCAGGTAGGCCAGCAGCATAAAATAATTGATCGCATGGGCGAAAGTGAATCCTGTAACGCTTCCGAGAAACAACGAAGGAGCGAAAATTCCGCCGCAACCGCCGCCGCCATTGGTAGCGCTCGTAGCAAACACTTTCAGCAGGATAATAAGTATCGTAAACAGGACGATTCCCCAGTAATTCGACCGCAGTTGGTAGAAAAAACTGCCGTCCATCAGTTGCCCGGATTGTTTTTCGAGGAACATTCCGATGGTGTCGTAGCCTTCGCCATAGAGCGGCGGAAACAGGAAGATCAGGACACTCAGGATGGCGACGCCGACAAAGAAGCGTTTCCAGAAAGTCTTCAATTTTCCGAAGATTTTTTCTATCCAGATCGACACGCGGGTGAAATAGAGCGACACCAGTCCGCACACGATGCCCAGCAAGAGGACATAAGGAATGCGGTTCATGGAGAACGCTTCCACTTGTGTGAACTTAAACATCGCCTCCGTTCCGGTGAAAATATAGGAGACAGTAGCGGCCGTGACCGAGGTGATCAGCAGCGGCAATACGGAAGTCATCGTCAGGTCGAGCATCAGCACTTCGATGGTAAACAGCAGTCCGGCAATCGGCGCTTTGAAGATGCCCGCGATGGCGCCTGCAGAGCCGCAACCCACCAACAGCATCAAGGTGCGTTGTTCCATCTTGAAGAACCGCCCCAAGTTGGAACCGATGGCGGCGCCCGTCAGCACAATCGGCGCTTCGGCTCCTACCGATCCTCCGAAACCGATGGTCAGTGAGCTGGCCACGATGGAAGTCCAGGTGTTATGCGGCTTGATCCGGCTTTTCCGTTGCGAAATGGCGTACAGGATTTTCGTGACGCCGTGCCCGATATCGTCTTTGACGATGTATTTCACAAACAATCCGGAGAGGAGGACGCCGACAACCGGCAACAGCAAGTACAGGTAGTTGGCATTCGTCTTATCGATATGATCCGTAAGGAAATGCTGAATAAAATGAATCATGCTTTTCAACAGGATCGCCGCCAGCGCGGTGGCGATCCCTACAATAAAACTGATCATCAGGATGAAATGCTTCTCCTTTATATGTTTTTCCCTCCAGGAAAATACCTTGTCAAGTCGTTGTTGTAATACCATGTTCAAATTCCTTTTCCCGTCAATATCGTTCTGACGGTATAAATTAATATCTTCATATCCAGTAATAACGACATATTTTCGTAATACAATACATCGTACTGCATGCGTTCAATCATTTGTTCAACCGTGCTGGCATAGCCGTAGCGCACCATCCCCCAGGAAGTGATTCCCGGTCGCACATTGTGGAAGAGATAATAATACGGCGCTTTTTTGACGATCTGTTCGATATAATATTTCCGTTCGGGACGTGGGCCGACCAGCGACATGTCGCCCACCAGCACATTCCAGAATTGGGGCAATTCGTCCAGACGATATTTTCGCATAAAGCGGCCGTAGGCGGTGATGCGCGGGTCGTCGGTCCCTGACGACAGCAACGGGCCGTTACGTTCTGCATCCTGGTTCATGGTACGGAATTTATACATCCGGAACGGTTTGCCCCTATATCCGATTCGTTCCTGTCGGATCAGGACAGGCCCCGGCGAATCCCGTTTTATCCGCAATGCCAGATAGGCGTAAAGTGGGGACAACAATAGCAATACGACTACAGAAATCAATTTATCCAGCAGATGTTTGATATTTTTTTCCGCTTCCGAGAAATTGTTGTCGGTGACATCCACCAGCGGGAGACCGGTGATAGTCTTGATTTTCACCCTGCTGCCGGTTAGTATCCAGGTATATGCTGCAGGCACTTTGATCGGCAACTTGTATTGATACAGCGAATACAGCAGGTTGAGTAGCACCGCATTGTCTTCCGTATCGACTGCCACGATCAATTCTTCGATGGCGTATGTCTTAATCAACGCGCTCAAATCGTGCAGGTTGCCCAGAATCCGGTCGGTGCAATGCTTTTCATGCACATCGCAGACGGGGGCGGTATCGACGAACCCGACTACCGTATAACTCAGTGCATCCGTGGGCCTGTCGAGCATGGCTTGGGTCAATGCGGCCTTTTCGCCCGTACCCAGCAGCAAAACATTCACCGTCCATTCCTTATTTTTTATCTTTTTGATTGCCTGGTTAGTGATCAGTATGCGAAAAAAATAAGTGAAGACAAAGGTAATTCCGAACAATGTTGCACATAGCTTGTAATAAATTGTGAACGATTCGGGCAAGTCATTCAATACGATTGTAAAAAATATAAACACTGTCCCGATCAATACTGTCCGCAGTGTGAGAAAAAATTCCGACAACCGCGATTTTTCCAGCAGCTTGTTGTAGTAACCCGAATAATAATGCAATACAATCCAGAAAAAAGGAACGAGGATCTGACCGCACATCACATCGTGGGAAGTCAGGAAAAGCGGCAAGGAGGAGAATCCTTCATATTGGGCGACTTCGAGATAGCGAATCACATTGAAGCCTATCCATGCGAAAACCGCCGCAAGGAAGTCTGCGATCAGATAATTGCGAAATTGCACCTTTTTTTTCATCTGTTTCATACCTTTCTGCTTTACTACTGCCTGATGATTTGGATTTCTCCTTTGTTTCCCAATTTGATGATGGATGATGGTCGCGCGCGCCGCAGATCGTCTCTGCGATAATTCACCACATAATCGACGGCTTGGATGATTGCGGCATCAATTTCCGCAAAAGTGGCCGGAGACGGTGCCCCGCTCAGGTTGGCCGAAGTGGACACGACCGGTTTGCGGAAGCGTCGACAGAGTGCATGTGAGAAATCTTCGTTCGTCACACGGATTCCGATAGTGCCATCGGCGGCAATCAGGTTGGACGCCAGGTTGCGGGCGCCTTCGTAAATGACCGTCAAAGGATTTTCCGACACCGTCACTAACTCCATCGCGATTGCCGGCAATGCTTCCACATAATGCGCAAGGTGTTCCGCCGAATCAATCAGCACGAGCATCGATTTGGCGTCGTCGCGCTGTTTGATTTCATACACTCTCCTGACGGCATCGATGTCGGTAGCATCGCACCCAATCCCCCACACCGTGTCGGTCGGGTAAAGGATGACGCCTCCCTTGGCCAGTACCGCGCAGGCTCGTTTAACTTCTTCTTCCATGACAACAATCGGTTATATGATACGCTCGCATGCTCTTCATCCGAGATTTTTCTGTTAATTTCACGAATTATTTACTTCAATTCAGAGTGCAAATGTAATCAATATAAAAATATTTAGAAAAATTAATCACATATTCATGATTAATCATTAACTTTACCCTTTCATTTATAAAATAAGGTTTGTATTCGATCGTTAATATAAACGTAGCTTCGCAATAGAACCTGCATGGTTGTTTTTAAATGGTTGTCTTTGGATGAATTACGATAACTGTTTTAAATAACGCCGGTAAAAGATAGCCAGATCGCTTCTTTGACATACCGGTTTGAGTACGCAAAAAAAAAGAAAAACAATATATAATGACAAACAAATGGAATTACCAATCCCCTACACAAGAGCAACTGATACGGCGCGACAGAATTGCTGAACGATTCGGCTTGTCGCCCGCAGTAGGTCTATTGATGGTACAAAGGGGAATTACGACCGACAAAGATGTCCAACAGTTTTTGAATCCGAATTTAAGGGATCTGTACGATCCGTTTCTGTTTCCGGATATGCAACTGGCTGTCGATCGTCTGAACAGGGCTTTAGGGAATAAAGAACGAATCATGATCTACGGCGATTACGACGTGGACGGCACTACTGCTGTTTCGTTGGTATACAAATTCCTGGAACAAAACAGTTGGAAATCCAACCTCGATTACTACATTCCTGACCGTTATGACGAAGGTTACGGCATTTCCAACAAAGGAATCGAATATGCCAAAGAGACCGGTGTTTCGCTGATTATTGCGCTTGACTGCGGCATCAAGGCCATCGAAAAGATTGCTTATGCCAAATCGCTGGGGATCGATTTTATCGTCTGCGACCACCACATGCCTGACGAAGTGCTTCCCGATGCAGTGGCGATTCTGGATGCCAAACGCATCGATTCGCATTATCCCTACGAGCATCTCTCCGGCTGCGGCGTCGGCTTTAAATTCATGCAGGCTTTCGCTTTGAGCAACGGCATTGAGTTCTCGCGGCTGAAAAACCTCCTCGATCTGGTCGCCGTCAGCATTGCATCGGATATTGTCCCTATTACCGGCGAGAACCGGATCATGGCGGCCTATGGGTTGAAACAGTTGAATCACAATCCCAGCAAAGGACTGAAAGGCATCATTGATGTCTGCGGACTGACGGGAAAAGAAATCTCCATGAGCGACATCGTGTTTAAAATCGGTCCGAGGATCAATGCTTCGGGACGGATGATGAACGGGAAAGAAGCTGTCGATCTGCTTTTGTCTAAAGACTTTGCTACGGCAAAAATAAAAAGTGAAAACATCGACCAGTACAACGACGACCGAAGGGAATTGGACAAGAAGACTACCGACGAAGCCAATGCCATCATCGAAATAGACCCGGCCATCGTCGAAAAGAAAATCATCGTTGTCTTCAATCGCGACTGGCACAAGGGCGTCATCGGCATTGTCGCCTCCCGCCTGGCGGAGCGCTATTACAAACCGGCGATCGTGTTGGCGGAATCCAACGGCTTCATCACCGGTTCGGCGCGTTCAGTCACAGGTTTTGACATCTACAAGGCGATTGAATCCTGCAAAGACCTGTTGGAAAATTTCGGCGGGCATACCTACGCTGCAGGCATGACCTTGCGGGAAGAGAACCTGGAAGTGCTGAAGCAACGGCTCGAATCGTTTGCTGACGCACACATGATTGAAGAACAGATGGTTCAGACATTGGATATCGACATGAAAATCCGGTTCAGCGAGATTGACCACAAGCTCGTCATGGATCTGAAGCGGATGAATCCTTTCGGACCGGAAAATCAGAAGCCGGTGTTTTATACTTCGGGGGTGAAAGATTTCGGTACCAGCAAATTGGTAGGAAAAGAACTGGAACATATCAAACTCGACCTGATAGACGATTCGGTGGACACGGCCATCTCGGCCATTGCTTTTGGGATGTACCGTTTCAGCGACCACATCAAGACAGGCGAATCGTTTGATATTTGTTACACAGTGGAAGAGAACACCTATAATAATAATACCTCCATTCAGTTAATGATTAAAGACATACGTACGAATTATCAACAATAGCAGGTGAATCGCGGTTCTCCTTCTATTGGGAAATGCAATTAAACTTTAACATGAATCGTTTTCAGCAGGTACTTCAGCAATATTGGGGATACGCCTCTTTCCGCTCGTTACAAGAAGATATCATCGCTTCGGTTTTCGATGGGCGGGATACCCTCGGCCTGATGCCGACCGGAGGAGGGAAATCCATCACTTTCCAAGTGCCGACCATGATGAAAGAAGGGATTTGCCTGGTGGTGACGCCGTTGATCGCCTTGATGAAAGACCAGGTAGACAACCTGCGGCAACGCGGCATCAAGGCAACCTACATCCATTCGGGCATGACCCGCCAAGAGCTGATCGTCGCCCTTGAAAACTGCGTCTTCGGAAACTATAAATTCCTGTATGTCTCACCCGAACGACTGGATACGGAGCTTTTCCTCGCCAAACTGCACCACATGAATGTCTGCCTGTTGGCAGTCGATGAGTCGCACTGCATTTCGCAATGGGGATACGATTTCAGACCGTCGTACCTCCGCATCGCGGAGTTACGTAAACGACTGCCGGAAGTCCCGGTGTTGGCGCTAACAGCTACCGCAACGCCGGAAGTGGTCGACGACATCCAGGCCCGATTGCATTTCAAAGAAAAAAACGTCTTCTCAAAGAGTTTCAAAAGAGAAAATATCGCTTACCGCGTTGTGGAAACGGAAGATAAATTGTTTGAACTTATCACTGTCCTGCGAAAAATCCAGGGGAGCGGCCTTGTCTATGTACGGAGCCGTAAGCAGACGAAAGCGCTCGCAAACGAATTGTCGCTTCAAGGTATCAACGCCGATTATTTCCATGCAGGCTTGACCGGCGATGAGAAAATCGCGAAACAAAACCGCTGGACACGCGACGAATGTAGAATCATCGTCTGCACCAATGCTTTCGGCATGGGGATCGACAAACCCGACGTCCGAGTCGTCGTCCATTACGAAATGCCCAGTTCCCTGGAAGAATATTTCCAGGAAACCGGACGCGCCGGACGTGACAACAAGCAGTCGTATGCCATCGCACTCCATTCCCCACGCGACGACGGAAAACTCAAAAAGCGCGTCAAGGACGAATTTCCCGGACGTGAATTGATCAAAGATGTCTACGAAAAACTCTGCTGCTACTTCCAGATTGCTATCGATTCCGGCATCAATACGGGGCACGACTTCAGTCTGGAAGAGTTTTCTACGGTCTTCCATTTCAGCTTCACACAGGTGCACCACGCCCTCAAACTGTTGGAATTGTCGGGCTACCTCGAATACCTGGAAGAGACGGAAAAACAATCCCGCCTGATGTTTACCGTGATGCGCGATGACCTCTACAACTACGCCTCTTTCGGGGAAAATGCGGAAAACCTGATTCGCATCCTGCTCCGTTCGTATACAGGCCTGTTTTCCGACTATGTCTATATCAAGGAAGATCTGCTGGCGAGTCGCAGTAACCTGACTTTTCAACAGGTGTACGACATTTTGACCATGCTCTCAAGCCGCAACATCATTCATTACATTCCCGCCAAAGCGAAACCGATGATTCGGTTCACTCAAAACCGCGAAGACAAGAAATACCTCACCATCCCGCAGTCGGTATACGAAGAACGGAAAAACCGGCTGGAATCGCGCATCAATAGCGTAATTCGCTATACCTCAGACAATCATACCTGCCGAAGTCGACAATTGCTTTCCTATTTCGGCGAGACGAAATCGACAGATTGCGGCTCGTGCGACTGTTGCACTTCCGGCAATGCAGCGCAGCTAAACAACCATACTTATCTGAAAATCCGCCAAGCAATCCGCTCACTCATCCATGAAAAGCCCACCAGAATCGAAGACCTGATCGCTCAACTCGCCGCCTTCGATCAAAACCAAATCATCGACACCATACGGTTTATGGCGGACAACGGGATGGTAAAAATAGAAGGAGACAAATTAGCTGCTCCCGCTGTTTCCTATCTCCATAAAAGTTAATAAGCGTTAAAAAATGGACTAATCCATGAAAATTCGGATTCACTTATTAATTTTACCCGTTATTTTTTACTTTATGGAAATGCACGGTAATGAACAAGAAAAAGAGTTGAAAGCATTATTTGATGCGTATTATCAAGCGTTGTGCGTATTTGCAACGGCGTATGTAAACGACGATGCTTTGGCTGCCGATATTGTGCAGGAAACTTTTGTGAAATTGTGGGAACGGCAAGCAAATTTTGATAACCGTTATCAAATCAAGTCGTTTCTGTATATCACCGTCAGAAACAGTTGTTTGAATGCAATTCGCGACGAAAAACGGACAATGGAAGAACTGGAAGCGTTGCAATCGGAAGCATATTTCACTCAAACATTGATAGAAGAGGAGGCTTACCGTATTTTTTACCAGGCGGTCGAGTCGTTGCCTCCACAGACCAGGATAGTGATCGACCTGTCGCTCGACGGGTTGAAGATCGCCGAAATCGCCGAACGGATGGGAATCGCCGAGAGTTCGGTGCGCACGTTGAAAAAGATTGCCTATAAGAAGCTCAGGGCTAAGTTGAAAGATTATTTTTACCTCGTATTTATTTTCCTATCGTAATAAAAAAATAATATCATCCCATTCCCCCTAAAATTAAATTTTCGTGTTATATATGTAAAAAGATCGATGAATGGAAATAGATCATTTTACAATAGCGAAGATTATTGCTGCCTCGATGGCGAAAACCCTGACGCAGGAGGATAAAGAATGGCTGAATACCTGGCTGAACGAATCACCGGCCAACAAGCAGCTGTATCACCGAATTGCCCGCAACGAAACCCGGTTACAGAAGCGTGAAAAATACAATTCCTTCGATTTACATTCGGGATGGAACAACTGTCTACGCAAACGCGTACACAGTGTCAGGAAGCATTTTTGGCTGCAATGCGCACGTTATGCGGCGGTGCTGCTGATTGTAGTTGGAACGGTCTTCTACTTCATGCAGCACAAAGGAAGTCCGACACATGAAGAACCCGAAATTGTCGTCGGCGCTCCCGGCACATCGAAAGCGCAATTGGTGCTGTCGACGGGACAGATCGTCGACCTGGAAGCGGTGGAGGGCGACATCGAAGCGGGAACAGGGCAATCCGTCATCCGCAACAGCAATCGCCTGCTTTCGTATCAAGAGGCACAGGAAAAAACCACAGCGGAATTGATATATAACGAAATTCGTGTGCCGCGCGGAGGAGAATACCGCCTGGAATTAAGCGACGGCACGCAAATTTATCTCAATTCGGAAACAAGGCTTCGTTTTCCGGTTCGTTTTACCGGTGCATCACGGGAAGTAGAACTGGAAGGCGAGGCCTATTTTCACGTAACCAAAGACAAAGGGAAGCCATTTATTGTCCACACAGCAAACTACGAGGTCAAAGTCTTAGGAACCCAGTTTAACATCAGTTCTTATGTCGACAACTCCTGGAATCGGACAACGTTGGTAGAGGGGCTGGTGGCCATCCGCGCAAACAAGGCAAGCAAAGAACTGCTGTTGAATCCGAACGAGCAGTTTGCCTACAATGCCGCTACCGGCGAAACGCAGGTGACAACGGTGGATGTGAGTTACAGCACTGCCTGGAAAGACGGAAAATTCCGCTTCCGCGACGATCGGCTAGACGATCTGATGCAGGTGATTGGGCGCTGGTATGATGTGGAAATGGAATATGCCGACGAAGAAGTGAAAGGATTGCGGTTTAGTTTCAATTTGAATCGTTACGACACGATCGATCCCATAATACGTATCTTTCAACAAAATGGAAAAATCAATATAGAAAAGGAAGGCAGGACGTTGAAAATTAAACAAGTGAGATAGAAGTGAATATGAGAGAAAAATTAAAGGGAATTCTTATGAAGAGAATCACGTATGTGCTGGTATTGTTGTTGGGCTTGCTGACGGTGCCCGAATCCGTTTGCGCCCAAAACGAGAGACAGATTGTACTTAAAATGAAAAACGCTTCCCTGAAAGACATCTTGTGGGAGATAGAAAAACATACCTCGTTTAAATTTATGTACAATACGGAAGATCTGAATAAAGAAGCCGTGAAAGACGTCGATTTCACAAGCCGCAATATCGACGAAGTCTTGAAGTATTGTCTGAAAGGCACCAACCTGACGCACGTCATTCAGGACAATGTGATTGTAGTGAAACCACAAGCGACAGGCGATCCGCAACCACAGTCCGTTCCCGTCACCGGAAGCGTGAAAGATGCGCAGGGAGCGCCATTGACAGGCGTAACCATCCTGATCAAAGGAACGACGGAAGGCACATTCACCGACGTCGACGGACGCTTCCAACTGCCGCTGGAGGGCGAAAAAGAACTGGTATTCTCTTTTGTCGGCTTCAAGACTGTGGAGATGAAAGTGAAAGCAGGCGCGAAGATCAACCTGACACTCGAAGAAGTTGCTGTAGAACTCGGCGATGTGGTGGTAACCGGCATTTTCACGAAACCCAGAGAAAGCTATACCGGCGCTGTGTCCACCATCAACCAGCAGGAATTACGGATGTATCGCGGACAAAACCTCATCTCCACACTGCGTAATATCGATCCGTCGATCAACGTGCGTATCGATAACCAGTGGGGAAGCAACCCGAACAAATTGCCGGAGATGACTATCCGCGGCAACTCTTCCCTGCCGACGTCCGTGCAAGAATTAAACGCAGGCGCATCGCAACAACTGAACGCTCCGCTGGTTATCATGGACGGATTTGAAATCTCCCTCCGAAAACTGATGGACTTCAACGACGAGGAGATTGCTTCGATCAACATCCTGAAAGATGCTGCAGCAACAGCCATCTACGGTTCGCGCGGCGCCAACGGCGTGATCGTGATCACTACCAAATCGCCCGAAGTCGGGAAATTGCGGGTCACTGCCCAAGCCGGACTCAATGTGGAAATCCCCGACCTGTCGTCGTACGATTTACTCAACGCTGCCGAGAAACTGGAATTGGAAAAGATTGTGGGACTGTATGAAGACAAAACCAATGCTGTCAACGATCTCGACCTGAAATTGCAATACAACGAGAAGTACGCCGCCATACTGCGGGGTGTCGATACCGACTGGTTGAGCAAACCATTGCAGGCAGGTATCGGCCAACGCTACAACCTTCGGCTGGAAGGCGGCGCCGACGATCTGCGTTATAGCCTGTCGCTGGGCTACAACAATACCATTGGCGCAATGAAAGGATCGAAAAGAGACAATCTCAGCGGAACAATGGTGCTTGCTTATTACATGGACAACCTGATTTTCAAAAATCAACTGATCATTGACTACAACAATGGAACGGAAAGCAGTTACGGCAATTTTTCCACTTATGCCAATATGAATCCCTACTATGCCCCCAAAGATGAAACCGGGGCGTATGTGCAGTATTGGACAGTCGGAACGCAAAAAATAGGCAATCCGCTCTACGACGCAGGGCTGAACACCATCAATCGGAGCAATTACAATACATTGACCAATAATTTCTCGGTCGAATGGAAAATAATCGACCATTTGAAATTACGCGGGCAGCTGGGAATTTCCAAGCAGCACAACAGCAGTGATTATTACCTGCCGCCCAACCATTCTTCATTTAATACCGATGCTTACAATACCGGCGACAGTTTTTTCCGTAAAGGGCGCTACGACTATACTACCGGCGAGGATGCAGGAGTCGATGGCAACCTGACGTTGAACTACTCGAACACGTTTAATGAAAAACACCAAATCTACGGAGGAATCGATTATTCCATCTCACAACGAAATTCGTACCTCTATTACGTCAAATTGGAAGGTTTTGCCGACGAAGACCTCGACTTTTTCGGCAATGCCATCCAATATGCCAGCGGGACAAAGCCTTCGGGCGAAGAATACATCACCCGTCGAATCGGTCTGACAAGCAATTTTACTTATACTTTCGACAACCGTTACTACCTCGACCTGTCGTTCCGTACCGACGGTTCTTCCCAATTCGGCAAAAAGAATAAGTTCGCCCCTTTCTGGAGCGCCGGGGTCGGATGGAATCTGCACCGTGAGCAGTTCCTGAAAGATTCGGAAACGATCAATAACCTGCGATTGAAGGCTTCGTTCGGAAAAACCGGTTCGCAGCAATTTTCTTCGTACCAGGCATTGATGATGTTTCAATATTATTCCGATAAGCGTTACATTATCTGGAACGGCTCTGAACTGATGGGACTGGGAAATGAGAACCTGAAGTGGCAGATCTCGGATAAGGTGAATGTCGGCTTGGAATGGGGATTGTGGAACAGCCGCATCACCGGACAGTTCGATATTTACAGCAACAATACTTCCAACCTGTTGTCGCAGATGGATATTCCGCTCTCCACCGGATTCTCCTCATATACCGACAATGTAGGGGAAGTAAAAAGTTCCGGATTTGAAGCCGTGCTGACAGGTTATCTGCTTCGCAATGACGAACGCAATATCCGCTGGAGCATCACCGGAAAACTGGCTTACAATAACAATGAGATCGTGAAACTGTCGGATGCCATAAAAAAACAGACGGAAGAAGCCAAACGGGAAAATGTAGACAGAAATCTGCTACTCTACGAAGGACGCTCACAAAATGCCATCTATGCCGTGCCGTCGCTGGGCATCGACCCCAGTACCGGCCAGGAAATGTTCCTTGACGAAAACGGAAACGTTACCTACGAATGGCGCGCTGCCGCCAAACAGTATTTTGGCGACGACGAACAGAAATATTGGGGAAACATCAGTTCGCTGTTTTCTTACAGGGATTTCTCCGTAAACCTGTCGTTTGCATACCGCTGGGGCGGACAGGCATACAACCAGACACTGGTCAACAAAGTAGAAATCGCCAATTCGCAAATACAGCTGTATAATGTTGACCGCAGGGTGTTCTCCGATCGATGGCAAAAACCCGGAGATATCAAATTCTTCAAGGGGTACAGCAATACCTCCACCAGGATGAGTTCGCGTTTCGTGATGGACGATGACGTGCTGGAATTTCAGAGCGCCAACCTGCAATACAACTGGCACACACCGTTTGTGCACCGGCTGGGCTTGGAGACCATCCGGCTGAATGTCAATATGTCGGACATTTGCTATTTCTCTTCCATCAAGCGTGAGCGGGGAATCGACTATCCGTTTGCCCGGAGAGTGCAATTCGGCATGTCGTTATTATTTTAATTTATTTTTTCACAAAAAAAGAATATGAAGAAGTTATATTATAGTATTTTGGTATTGGGGTTTGCTCTTTCTTCGTGCAACGACTGGCTGGACGTCAAACCGCAGTTACAGAAAGAAAAAGAGGAAATGTTTGAAAAAGAAAAAGGATTCAAAGATGCACTGATCGCATGTTATATCAAAATGAACAGCGCCAATCTCTATGGTAAAAGATTGACAATGACGGATGTAGAATACCTGGCACAGCACTGGACAACCAATTCGACAAATGGCGACTACCTGAATGAAATGAAGTTGAAAGAATTTGACTACGAAACAACGCATGCACAGAGTTTCATCAATGCCGCCTATGCAGGCCTCTACAACATCATCGTACAAGCCAATGTCGTTTTGGAAAATGTGAAAGAGAACGCCGCCGTCTTTTCTTCCGACAGTCTCAGAGCGGTTCTCGAAGCGGAAGCGTTGGCAATCCGCGCTTTTTGCCATCTGGACATATTGCGACTGTTCGGCCAATTGCCGCAGCAAGCCACACAAAAAGTGTCGTTGCCGTACAATGAGAAAGTGTCACACGAAGCAGTTCCCTACTACGATTTTGAAGCATACGTACAACATATCGTCAACGATTTGAACGAGGCCGAAAGGCTGCTTGCAGCATACGATCCCATCTTAAAATTCACATTTGAGGAACTGGATCTGCAAACGAATCCCAAACTGGAACTGGAGGATTCATTTTTTGCCTACAGGCGTTTTCGCTTCAACTACTATGCGGTGAAAGCCATCCAGGCACGGCTATACACATACCTCGGACAACAACAAGCTGCCTATTCCGCCGCAATGACGGTCATCAATGCCGTCGACAGGACCGGAAACAAAGCGCTCACGTTGGCCGGGGCTGCCGACTTCAATGCAAAGAGCTACGCCCTGCCGTCGGAATGTATCCTGGCGCTCAGCAATTTCGAGATCGGGAAGATCACCGGCAGCAGTAGCAACAGTGAGATCGACAGGCTGTTTCATTCCACTTATGGCCTTTACATGACAGAAAGCCAATTGCGCAACGACCTCTTTGCCGGACAGTCGATGGCGATCAACAACCGGGCAATCAACCTGTGGAACACGACAAGCGCCGACAGTCAAGGAAATATCAAACCGATATTGCGGAAATACGAACAGCCGACCAACAATCCGAGCGCCAACACATTGGCCACACAGAAACAGGTTGTTCCGCTGATTCGTCTGTCGGAAATGTACCTGATAGCCATCGAAAGCAGCACGGATCTCACAGAAATCAATGCGCTTTATAAAACCTACATGGATGCCCGAAATGTCATCGCTACGCCTTTTGTCGCAACGAACGATGTCCTGTCGGAAGTGATTCGCGAATACCGGCGTGAGTTCTTTGCCGAAGGACAGATGTTTTTCACTTACAAACGCCTGAATGTGACGAATATGCTTTGGAAGACGGATCGTACGGTTACAGAGAAAGACTACATCGTGCCGCTTCCGAAATCGGAAATCACTTCTTCCAATCAAAATGATTATTGACGTATGAAACGAGCATGATTTTCAAACATCCACGTTGATGACAATCATGACAAGCGAGTTCCATACGACCTTTTAAAAACAAATTTTTTACGTATGAAAACCAAATTGATCATTCTGACAACTATCCTGCTGAGTACAGTCGCCTGCGAGCAGGAACTGAAAGTATACGACCAGCCGGAAGGCAATCGACTTCTATTTAAATATGAGGTACTAGGCGGTGTGACCGAAGTGGTGACACACCATACTTTTGCTTACGACCCTTCGAGCAAGACGATAGATACGGTTTGGGTGACGGTGGGCACAATGGGATACATCACCGACTACGACCGGCCTGTTGCGTTCCGCCAACTGCAAACCGATTCGATCAATGCCGTAGCCGGAAAACATTTTGTGGCTTTCGACGATGCCCAACTGTCCGTCTCTTACCGTGTGCCTGCGGGACAATCGAATGCGCGTATTCCCGTCGTAATCATGCGTGATGCGCAACTGAAGAGCGAGGAGGTGATGCTGAAATTTGCCATCGCACCCAATGAGCATTTCAAGCTTGGCATACCTGCGCAAACCGAGAAACTCATCGTCCTCTCGGATATGCTGACACAGCCGAAATACTGGAATATGTATGCTACATATTATTTTGCGGGAAATTACGGCAAAGTGAAACATCAGTTTATGATTGACGCAGCCGCCCCATTGGGCATCAAGATTGACGATGACTTTTTCTTCAAATTGGTGGGAGATCCATACAATGTCGATATGGGATTGACCGACTATTGGTTTCTATTTTTCAGCCGGAAACTCTCCGAAGAAAACGCGCGACGCGAAGCGCTGGGGTTGGGATTGCTTCGCGAAGCGCCTACTGCTGCCAATCCGCAGGGAGAATTGGTGGAATTTACACAATACATGTTCTAAAACAAATGATTACTTATGATACGAAAAATATTATCTATCCTCCTGACGGCAGCCGTTGCAACGGCTTGTTTTGAGGACAAAGGCAACTACAACTACCACGAAATTGACAGGGTAACGATCTCGGGCATAGACGAATTATATCCCAAAACAGCTTATGTGGATGTATTGACAATCGAACCGGAGATTCGATCCGTCATCAACGCGTCTACTTATTCCTTCCTGTGGACAATACACAAAGAATTGACTACTTCGTGGGGCGATTATAGCTCGATAAAGACCGACACGATCGGCACGGAACGCATCTTAAATTATCCGGTGAATCGAAAAAGCGGCCGATACACCGTGATACTGCGTGTGACCAACAACGAAAGTGGCCTGGAAACCTATCATACCACCACACTCGAAGTCACTACCCAATTTTCACGCGGGTTTTACCTGCTGAAAGACAAGCAGGGAGCAACCGATCTCGATATACATTTGCCCGGCGGCGAAGTGATAGGCGATGTGCTGGAATTGTCGCTCGGATCGCCGATTCTGGAAAAACCCATCAGCCTGGGACTGAATCCGGTTTACAGCTATGTCAATGAGAAGGCGGCGTACGAAGTGGCGTCGGTACTCACGCTTTGCACCGAGCAAGATGTGCGTATCCTCAAAATCGAAGACATGAGTGTCATCTACGATCACGTGTCTATGTTTTTTGGCGAAGTGCCGTCCGATCGACCTGTGTATGCTTCGTTTAATACGTTCGGCATGTTGTATATGTCGTCCGAGGGATGCTTCTTCTCGATGCAAGCCCCTGAATGGGGAATGTATGGCGCGGGCAAGTTCGGTTATCCGGCAATTGTGGACGACAATGGCCCCGACATGGGGTGTTCTCCCAATGGCAACGCCCTCAATGCCGCTTCAAGCTTTTTCTTCTTCGACGAGAAAAACGGTCGCTTTTTGCAATGCGACTTTAACGGAGGGATGCATATTTACAGCGATCTGAATGCTTCGAATCAGCCAATGCCATACAATCCGAACGGCATTACCTACAAACTCAAGTATTTGGGTTTGGAGAGAATTACGACTGCGCATTACGGCTATGCCGTGTTTGAAGATCCCACATTGCCCGGCAAGCATTATCTCTATAATATCTACCTGAGCGGATGGGACTACTCAAACCCCATTCTCAGCGTGACTACCGTGCCATCCGGCTCACTGCTCAATCAGGCGACAATCATGGCGACAAACGAACTCACGGTGCGCGTCATCTATTTTGTAACAGGAAACAAATTATACATGTATGATTGTTCGACAAATAGCGAAGAACTTTTGAACCTCTCCGGAACGGCTGCCGATGAAGAGATTACGTTCGTCAAAAACCTCTACTGGACCTATAGCAAAGAACAGGCAGAATACCGGATGGACCACCTGGTTGTAGCCACTTACAAAGCCGGACACTACAAGGTGTATCTCTACAACATGACCGGCGGAAAACCCAATGGCGCACCGGTAAAACTCCTCGAAGGCGACGGCGGACGCATCAGACAGGTGCAGTATATTTCGCCGCGCATGGACAGCTCAACAGACATGTATTATCCGTTATCCAACATATCATTTTAGGATTCCGTTCGACAATAGTCCCGACGTGATGTCGGGCTATTGTTTTTGTTTTATCCAATTGACGCACATCGGGAACCATTCCGTAGCGGTGGTTTGGTTATTCATCCCATATCCATGTCCGCCTTGCGGGAAAATGTGCATTTCAAACAAAACATGCTTTTCAGCCAAACTTTCTGCGAAGGTGAGGCTGTTTTTTACCGGAACAACACCGTCGTCGGCTGAATGAACCAAAAAAACCGGCGGCGTTTCTTTCGTGATCTGTTTTTCGTTTGAAAAAGCTTCCTGAAGCTCCGGCTTCGGATCTTTACCGAGCAACTTTACCCTTGAACCTCCATGAGTGAATGTAGGATCCATGGAAATCACCGGATAAATCAGAATGGAAAAATCAGGTCTTACACTGCCGGATTTCGGCTTGATATAGCCTTTATCGAAATGGGTAGTGCCGGTGGAAGCAAGATGTCCGCCGGCAGAAAAGCCCATGATTCCGATCTTATTCGGAGAGACATTAAATTCTTTTGCACGGAAACGTACCAAGTCGATTGCAGTTTGCAAATCCTGAATCGGCGACAGGTGCGGGCGAGCGCTGCGCAGACTGTCGGGAAGCCGGTATTTCAATACAAAACCTGCAATCCCGGATTCATTGAAACGCCGCGCTATGTCATAACCTTCATGATTGATCGCTAAGCCAGAATATCCGCCTCCCGGACAGATGATTACTGCTTCGCCGGTAGGATTTTCAGCCAGGAAGACGGTCAGATTGGGTGTATGCTCTTCGTCGAGTGTGGCTAGAGCATCAGGAACTTTTCCGTCTTCGTAAAGCGGAATGACGTTTTGTGAAAACATAGAAACGGCGCAGGCCATTAAGACACAGATTACTGAAATAGATTTTAAGATGTTCATAATAGATGTATTTTTTTATTTAAACTGAATTATCGGGATTTTATTTTGTTTCAAAAGAAAAGTGTAACTTTACAACAAATTTCTAATTGAAACAATGATGAAACTTCTGGCAGTCGATACGCAGACTTTCTCCGATATGCGAGAAAGAAATGCGCTGTATCTAGATAAAACGAATTATATCTATAAGATGGTAACCGGCGGGAAGGTTTATTTTCTCTCCCGCCCCCGTCGTTTCGGCAAATCGCTTATGGTAAGTACCCGGGAATCGCTTTTCGAGGGACGGTTTGCTTCCGGTACACCGTCGTATATGTTAGACATTATCCGACGGAGGAAAGTATTTACTTGCTCTCCCTAATGGAGAAGTGCTTAGTGCAGCGGTTGCATTCACAGACAAAGCGTTGAAATGCAGGATTGAAGAGTTGAAAATCTAAAATTCAAAGTACAAAACAATATTCAAAAAACAACAAAACAAAAACTCCAAATTATGAACAAACAAACACTTATTCTGTTATTATTGACTGTGTGTCAAACTGTTATTTCCAAAGACATCCCGCTTCCAGAGCATCCGAGGCCCGATTTCGAGCGCAGTGAGTGGATTAATCTCAATGGCGAGTGGGCATTCACTTTCAACAATACCAAAGCCGAAAAGTCGGTAGCAGACAATAACTTGAGCGCTTTTGACCTGACTATCAACGTCCCTTTCCCATGGGGATCAAAACTTTCGGGCATCACCAACAATACCGTCGCTACTAAACTCGGCGACAAAGGCTGGTACGCCCGCGCCATAGACATTCCCGAAGTGTGGAAAGACAAACGCATCTTTCTCGTCGTAGGCGCAGCTGACTGGAAAACCAACGTATGGCTCGACGGTAAGCCTCTTGGCGAGCATCAAGGCGGCTATACTCCGTTCGAGTTCGAACTGACAGACCTTGTGAAGTACGGCGCTCGACAAAATCTCTTCATCAGTGTGGACGACACGCCCAGCAACCAGCGCCTCTATGGCAAACAGGGCTATGGCGACGCACGCGGCATCTGGCAAACAGTCTATCTCGAAGCGCGTGGCGACAATTACATCGATTATGTGCATTTTTCGCCCGACATCGACCGCTCGACAGTGGGCGTAGAGGTTGCATTCAAGCAAGTACCCGCGAAGAAGGCTCAGATTGAAGTGCTCTTCAAAAACGGCGAACAGAAAACCTTCACATACAGCATCAAAGGCAAAGCCGCCGCAAAATCGCTAACACACAAGTTTGAAATAAAGCTCGACAATCAGCACCTTTGGGATTTAGACGACCCTTATCTCTACGAAGTGGAAGTGTCTCTTAAAACCTCATCTAAAAAGGAAAATACTGTAACAGATATGGTTAGTACTTATTTTGGACAGCGCAAAATAGGCGTTACCAAACTGCCAGGCTACGATTATCCGTATATCTCATTGAACAATAAGCCATTGTATATGCAAGCCTGCCTTGACCAAAGCTATCACCCCGAAGGCTTCTACACTTTCCCTTCCGACGCTTTCATGCGCGACGAGATTCTGCTCTCTAAACGCCTCGGACTCAACGCCAATCGTATCCACATCAAGGTGGAAATACCGCGCAAACTCTATTGGGCAGACCGTCTGGGACTTCTCATCATGGCCGACACGCCGAACTTTTGGGGCGAACCCGACGAGGCTGCGCGACAGGATTGGGAGTACTGTTTGCATCAGCAGGTTAAACGAGACTTCAATCACCCTTCAATTTTCGCATGGGTAAACTTCAACGAAACATGGGGGCTGTTCTCAAAAAGAGACGCCAAAAACGACTACTATCCTGAAACGCAAGAATGGGTGCGCCGTATGTATAAGGAAACCAAGCGTCTAGATCCGACGCGCATCGTGGAAGACAACTCTCCCTGCAATCGCGACCACGTTGAAAGCGACATCAACACCTTCCACATGTACCTGCCCGGATACGAGTGGAAACAATCGCTTGACAACGAGATCAAAAACACTTACGTCGGCTCAAAATGGAACTATATCGGAGATAACGTCCAGAACGGAGTGCCGATGCTCAACAGCGAATGCGGCAATGTATGGGGTTACAGCGGCAGTACCGGCGACGTCGATTACACTTGGGACTATCATATCATGATGAACGAGTTTCGCTCTCACCCACTCTGCGCCGGATGGCTCTATACCGAACATCACGACGTCATCAACGAATGGAACGGCTATGTAAGATACGACCGCAGCGCCAAATACGATGGCTTGGACGCATTTGTGCCGAACATGAGCATTGCGGACCTGCACTCCTCGTACTACATCGCGCCCCAAGGCGACTTGTGCCGCGAAGCAAAAGCCGGTGAAACCATCGAACTGCCCCTTTTCGCTTCGTTCATGACCGACAAAAATCCGGGCGCGTTGTCACTAAAAACAACCCTCGTCGGCTCGGACGCGCTGGGGAATGAAACTGTCAAAGAAGTAATGTCTTATCCCATTACATTCCGACCGTACATGAATGAACTGATAGCGCCTGCAAAAGTAACCCTCCCGCAGCAAAAAGGGCTTTACACCTTGCGTTTAGAATTGCAGAACGCCGACAGCGTCGTTGTCGGCAGGAATTTTGCGCTCTTCCGCGTAAAAGACGGCGTCGCTACTACCTCGAACTCCGAAAAGTTGCTCACGCTCGACCCTGCCAAATTCACCGCTGCCGAATGGTCTGTGAAACAGTGGAATGTGTTTGACGGTCTGAAAGTCAATGGCGCCGGAAGCGGGTTCTTTGAATACACCATTCCATGGTCGTCAGACATAAAACTGTCGGAAACAACATCCGTAACACTCATTTTCGAGGCCTCTGCGAAGAAACTCTGGGGCAAGGACAACGACAAGACCGACTTCCGCAGTGGCGACAACATGCTCGGTCAGGGCGAGTTCGATAACTCCAAGAACCCCAACGCTTACCCGCAAACCGGAGAGCAGACCTACCCTTCTTGGCTGAAAGTGTCGGTCAATGGCGTCGTGTGCGGCGATTTCTATCTGCCAAATGACCCTGCCGACCACCGCGGCGCTCTCTCGTGGCTCGCCCAACCGCATAATAAGAAACTTAGCGAAGCCGGTTCTTATGGCTATTTGCTGAAAGCGATCATCCCCATCGCAACCCTCAAGGAAGGCGAAAATATATGCATCCGCTTCGAAATACCGCAAGGCGTTGATGGCGGACTGGCGATCTACGGCAAAGATTTCGGACGATACCCGCTCGACCCGACGCTTGTTTTTAGAATGACGGATTAAGACTCAATAGTTAAGAATTACTTATAATAAATATTATCTATAATCAATAGAGCGTATCTATATTATATTATTTTTTATTGACGGTACTTGCTTCTTTTCGGACTCAGTATGCCAGTCGGCTTGAGTGAACCGAGTGGCAAGAACATGCTATTTTGAGAATACAAAATACCAAAAAAAGGGTATTCTTGGAAAATAAAAAAAATTGTAATTTTGCGCTTCAAATATAAAGAAGAAATTTTTATATGCGCATTTTTACTGCTTTTCTTTTAGTATTTTTTTGTCAATCAGCAATTTGCCAATATTCACTTTCTGGTAAAATACTGAATGTAAAAACAAACGTCCCGATTGAATACGCATATATCAAAATCGTTGACCGCGACCGTTGGACCGTCGCTGACAACAAAGGCGAATTTCATCTGAAAAACGTAGAAAAAGGCGAAATCAACCTGCTCGTTTCCGCGTTGGGCTACGCGAAAAAAACGTTTTCACTGCATGTTGCGGAAAATCGTACCGATTTGGTATTTTATTTACCTGAGGATAACTTGCAACTGAACGAAGTTGTTGTTACCGCCATACGCAAAACCGACGAGATGGCTACAACTTGGCTGATCGATCGCGCCGGAATCGAACACCTGCAAGTCATTGGCATTTCCGACTTTATGAGCCTTCTCCCCGGAGGACAAACCAATCGCAACCAGCATTTGGCAACCGGTAGCGCCCAACTATTAGCAGTTCGCGGCACCACTTCGGAACACGGAAATCCGACTTTCGGAACTGCGATAGAGGTTGACGGAATCAGGCTTTCCAACAACGCTTCCTTTGGAACTTCAACCTCGTCAATCGGTGAAGTCTATGGCGTTGATACCCGCAATATCGCTACCGGAGCGATAGAGTCGGTGGAAATTATCACCGGAATCCCCTCGGTGGAATATGGCGACCTGTCGAACGGAAT
>JAISUK010000064.1 GCA_031272075.1 Dysgonamonadaceae bacterium | reverse complement strand
AGAACTGCATTTGGCTATTACACAAAAGAGCATGCTTATCAAGTGGTCGCGGGTCTTAAAGCGCTTCACATAATAGTCCGAATGGCTCTTTTTTGCGCATCTATTGATGATTCTTTCGTCTATAAAGGATATCAACTGTCCGAAAACGGATATTCCAAAAAAATTACTACTTTTGTCCATTGTAACATTGTTTGTTTGACGATTACAAAGTTACAACTTTGTGGGCTATTTTTTAGCCCACTTTTTTATCGGACAATAGTGGTATGTTTTATTGATTTCTTTGTTCTTATTTCATGCTTGTAAAGAGTAGGACATAAGCCACGACTTGCCGCATTTTACTTATGGCACGGAAAAGGGAATGCCTTTACAGAATTCACCTGATTATCAGCGTGTTGATGTCGTTCCGCTGGAAACGGATCCACGTTCTTTGATCAGAATGATAGAAAATATTGAAGTATATGATACACTGATTGTTATAAAAGATAATCTATCGGTTTTTATTTTTAACGACAAGGGCAAATTTATCTCTGAGGTTGGACGGCAAGGAGAGGGGCCGGACGAATATGGCATGGTCAATACGTTCTTTATCGACAAAGCGACAAAACGGATTGTGCTGATAGACGAAATGAAACAAAAATATTTCAGTTACGATTATGCGGGTCGTTTTTTGTTTTCCGAAGACGCACCGGGTGAAGCGATAAAAAAAACAATTCAAGCGATTCCCGTCGAAGACGGATTGTTGCTGAATCATTATATCAACTTTGAAGCGAACAATGCTTTTACATACTTGAAAGATAGCGCTGTAGAATCGACTTTGTCTTATGAGCCGGTAAGCACCGAAGGTTATCTCTATGCGCTAAGTAAGAATGTTATGACCTCGACCGGAGGAGGAATTGATTTTATTTTGCCGTACAATGACACGATTTATACATTCAAAGAAGGGAAATTCTTGCCGAAATATACTGTTGATTTATCCTTGCCGATGGTTCCACGCGAACATTTCCACAAAACGGATGTCAATAATTCGCATTTCAGTATGATCTTAAAATATGCGAAAGATGGCTATTTTACCGGTTTTAAAGCAATTTATGAGACACAGGCTAAAATTTTACTTTCTTATTTTCAAGACGGCTTGGTAATGGCTTATTATCTGGGAGATAAAAAATCGATGACAGGCAATTACTACCTTTATACTACCGGTAAAACAGTGGAAACAATCCCTTTTTTGAATATTCAGGGATCGACGGAAAATGCGTTCATTGGCGTATATGACGCACAAAGCCTGCTTTTACTGAAGGATAAAATCGGTAATACGGACAATAATCCTGCATTGTCATCATTCAAAAATATTGTCGAATCACTTGACTATGAAGACAATCCGGTATTGTTCTTTTATTATTTCTAGTGTATGAATTGCTACCGGCTCGGTGGCATTTTTTGTACTTAGGTAACGGATTACTTATTCTTTTTTAGGGAAGAAAAAAGAATATCTGCGTTTATCTTTTAAATCTGCGTCATCTGCGTTCCAGAAACTTTTGAGCGTATTTTTTGAAATCTTCTAAATACAAAATCATTTTTTTTTGATATAATTTTTGGAATTTATAAAATATTGATTAACTTTGCCATAAATTACCATGAAAGAATGATGTTTATGAATACAACTACGACACATATTTGTGCACTGCCTGCTTTCAGTAGACGCTACATCCTTGTAGGCTATTTTATCACGGTTAATTGTTGTAAAATAATGTTAACGGGGGGGGGCAAACCGAAGTTAGCTCTCCGTTCGCAGCTGAGTAATACCCGTTTATCCTGCAAACATGCTCGTGTGTTTGTGGAATAATCGGTTTTTTTATTTTGTACATTTTTAGAATAGAGAATAAATAAATAGAGAATCTTTTATATTGATTATTAATTTTAATGTTTTACACTATGATGCTTAAGAGTCTAGTTCGTGTATTGCCGTTGGTAATGTTTGCTCTTTGTTTTGAAAGTTGCAAAGAAAGCAAAGACGACAGTGCAGAAGCAGAAACTTTCGACCCATCAAAGCCGGTAGTGGTCTCCGATTTCACGCCGAAAGAAGGAGGCACCGGGCAACGACTGGTGATTTATGGAAGTAACTTTGGTAGCGACCCTGATATCATTCAGGTGTTTATCGGTGGTAAAGAGGCCAAAGTGATAGGAGTAAACGGTCAAGCCATTTACGTGCTTGTGCCGGAAAAAGCGTATAAAGGGAATATTGAAGTCCGCATCGGCGACCCGGGAAGCCAAGCTGTGGCGTCAGCCGACGGATTGTTCGACTTTAAACGCAAAATGACGGTGTCCACCGTGATCGGATATAAAAACGACCGCGGCGACGAACCTTGGGTAGACGGGAAATTCAAGGACGACAATCAGCTCAATATGGCCAGCGGATTCAAAGAATCTTCCTGGCTACGGTTTGATCCTGTCAACCCGAAACATCTCTGGATGGTCTTCGACAATGTCAATGGGCTTTATCTGATCAACTTTGAAGACAGCACCGTCACCAAAAAACGATCAGACTTTGCTCGCCCCCGCAGTATTGATTTCACGCTCGATGGGGAGTATATGATCGTCGCTGAAGACCGCGGAGGAGAAAACGACCGGAATACGATCAGGATGTCACGCGCTTCCGGATTTCAAAATCTGGAAGAAATCACACGCTACAAGCAGTGTAATACCGCCACCATCCATCCGATCAACGGTGAATTGTATTTCAATAGCTACAGCAAAGGCGAATTTTTCCGTTTCGACATCAATAAATATTTCAACGACGGCGGGACGGTGGTCGGCGTCACCGATAACAGCCGGTGGCCGCAGTACGGCAAATTGCTGTTCACCATCCTCGACCCCAGCTGGGAATACCGAATCATCATTCACCCCACGGGAAGCTATGCGTATATTGTGGTTGTCAACCGGCATTACATCCTGCGCACCGACTACAACTGGACGACAAGAGAATTTAATCCGCCCTACATCTTTAGCGGCACCACCTCCAGTTCCGGCTATCTCGACGGCGTAGGCACCAGCACAAAAATGGATACACCCTATCAGGGGGTATTTGTGAAGAATCCGGATTATGTGGCCGAAGGGAAAAGCGACGAATACGACTTCTATTTCACGGATCTGTATAACCACTGCATTCGGAAATTGACGCCCGAAGGGTTGTTGTCCACCTATGCCGGACGCGGCAGCTCCAGCCTCAACTCCAATCCCTACGGGTATGTCGATGGAGATTTGCGCGAAGAAGCGCGTTTCGACCGGCCTTCCGGAATTGCCTACAACGAAGCGGAAGGCGCATTCTATATCGGTGACAGGGAAAACCACCGCATCCGCAAAATTGCCCTTGAAGAGATAGAAGAATAATCACAATCCGAATAAACACATATATATTATGAAGAGATTTATTATGATGTGCATGTTACTGTCGGTTTTCGCTGTCGGCGTCTTCGCCCAGGGAACCGTCGAGGTAACGGGCGTTGTTGTTGACGCCAACAAAGAACCGTTGATTGGCGTTACAATATCCGTGGCGGACGCTCCGGGTCTTGGAACTACAACCGACATCGATGGAAAATATAAAATTAAAGTAGAACGATATAAAAAATTGGTCTTCTCTTACCTGGGATTCGAAAAACAGGAAGTGCTGATCAATGAACAGAAAGTAGTCAATATCGAAATGGTGGAAGCCGCCAGTACTGTTCTGCAGGAAGTGGTTATCACCGGTACCGGCGCTCAGACCAAACAGACGGTGACGGGCGCTGTGACTTCCGTGAATGTGGCGGAGTTGAAAATGAACCCCACCTCCAGCCTGTCGAACGCCATCATCGGAAATGTCTCCGGTGTGATGGGGATGGGCGTTTCGGGTCAGCCCGGAAAGAATGTGTCGGAATTTTGGATCCGCGGTATCTCCACCTTCGGAGCCGGCAGCAGCGCTTATGTGCTGGTCGACGGTTTTGAACGAGACCTCAACGACCTCAACGTCGAAGACGTCGCCTCTTTCCAAGTATTGAAAGACGCTTCGCTGACCTCCATCTACGGATCGAAAGGCGCTAACGGCGTTATCCTGATCACCACCAAACGCGGTGAAGCAGGCAAAATCAAGATCGACGTGAAAGTGGAAACAATGTACAATACGCGTACCATTACGCCGGAGTTTGAAGACGGCTTTACTTATGCCAACCTGTTGAACGAAGCGCGTATCACCCGCAATTTTGAGCCCATCTATCAGCCGGAAGAATTGGAAATTCTCCGCCTGGGACTCGATCCCGACCTCTATCCGAATGTCGATTGGAAAGACTTGCTGCTCAAAGACGGGGCGATGAGCTATCGCGCCAACCTCAATCTGAGCGGCGGGGGAACCACTGCCCGCTATTATGTGTCGCTCAGCTATGTGGAAGACGAAGGGATGTACAATACCGACAAAACCCTGAAAGCGGATTACAACACCAACGCCAACTACCGACGCTGGAACTACCGTATGAATACCGATATCGACATCACGCGTTCCACAGTCCTGAAAGTGGGCGTCTCCGGTTCACTGTCGAAACGAAACAGTCCGGGATTGGGCGACTCTGATGTCTGGGGCGAACTTTTCGGTTATTCCCCAATCCGTACTCCAATCCTCTATTCCAATGGCTACGTGCCCGCTGTGGGAACCGGCAACCAGACAAACCCCTGGGTGGCCGCCACACAGACCGGGTTCAACGAAAACTGGGAAAACAAAATTCAAACCAATGTCACGCTGGAACAAAATTTCGATTTCGTTACCAAAGGCCTCCGTTTCACCGGCCATTTCGGATACGACACCAACAACTACAACGAAATTCAGCGTCGTAAATGGCCGGAACAATGGCGGGCGGAACGTACCCGTAATGCAGCCGGTGAACTGGTATTCACACACATCTCCGATCCTGCCGAAATGTTTCAGTCGAGCACCGCTTCCGGCGACCGGCGCGAATTTCTCGACATGATGCTCAACTACGACCGTGGATTCGACGGACACAATATCGGCGGTGCGCTCAAATATACGCGCGACGCGCTGGTGAAAACCGTTGACCTCGGCTCCGACATCAAAAACGGCATCTCCAAACGCAACCAGGGTTTGGCAGGTCGCGCCACCTACAACTGGAATCGCCGCTATTTCGTCGATTTCAACTTCGGATACACCGGTTCGGAAAACTTCGCCGTGGGGCACCAATATGGCTTCTTCCCGGCGGTTTCCTTCGCCTGGAACGTGGCGGAAGAAAAATTCCTCTCCAATCTGGGTTGGGTGAATATGTTCAAGATCCGTTATTCCTGGGGCAAGGTAGGGAATGACAACCTCGGCGACGACCGTTTCCCGTATCTCTATACCATCGCCGGCGACGCTGATGGCTATCAATGGGCTGACGCAGGTACCGATCGCAGCTATACGGGAATGAGATACACCCAAGTCGCGTCACCTTACGTCACTTGGGAAGTCGCTACCAAAAACGACCTCGGTGTGGACATCTCGATATTCGGCGATAAATTCCAGGCCAATGTAGACTATTTCGATGAACGACGCGAAGGAATCTACATGAGCCGTAATTACCTGCCGGCAATGGTAGGTCTGGAAAGCACCCCCAAAGCCAATGTGGGAATCGTTACCTCCGAAGGTTTTGACGGTCGATTCGAGTTGAAACATAAAGTCAATGAGGTGAACCTGACGGTCAGAGGCAATATGACTTACAGCAAAAACAAGGTGGTGGAAAAAGACGAAGAAAACAATGTCTATGCCTACCAGCAGGAAGAAGGCTACCGTGTTGACCAATGCAAGGGTTTGATCGCACTCGGCCTGTTTAAAGATTACGACGATATCCGCAACAGTCCGCAACAGGAATTCGGCACCTATCAACCCGGCGACATCAAATACAAAGACGTCAACGGCGACGGGGTGATCAATGACGGCGACGTCGTGGCGATCGGCGCTACCCGGCGTCCCAACCTGATCTACGGCTTGGGCGCTTCGGCCAACTGGAAAGGATTGGATGTGAGTGTCCACTTCCAGGGCGCAGGCAAATCCACTTTCTTTACTTACGGCAAAACAGTGTATGCTTTCAGCGAAGGCGAATGGGGTTCCGTGATGAAAGGCGTCATGGGCGATAACCGCTGGATTGCGGCGGATATTTCCGGAGACCCCTCCACAGAAGACCCGAACGCTTCTTATCCGCGCTTGAGCTTCGGCGGCAATGCCAACAACTACCGCAATTCCACGTTCTGGCTGCGCGATGGTCAGTACCTCCGCCTCAAAACCGTGGATGTGGGTTATACGCTTCCCAAACAACTAGCCAACAGAATCTATTGCAATAACATCCGCCTCTTTATCGTAGGCAGCAACCTGTTGACCTGGTCTAAATTCAAACTCTGGGATCCGGAACTGGCAACCCCAAGGGGTGAAGATTATCCGTTGGCAAAAACAGTGTCGTTGGGAATAAGTATTAACTTATAATGTATACAATAATGAAAAAGATAACAAATATATTTATGCTGTTTGCGGTATTGGGAACGGGAATGTTCTTCTCTTGCTCGGATTATCTCGAATCCGACCAATACTTTGAAGATCGCATGACACTGGAAAGAGTGTTCAAAAATAAACAATACACCGAAGAATGGCTGGCACATGTCTATGCCGATTTCTCAAATGAAAACATGGACGTTTCCAGTAAGGGTAATGGCGTATATCATTGTTTCGCGGACGATATGTATTACGGCGACCGTGATGGCGACTACGATGCCCAAAAAATCGGCGAATTGTCTTACAATAAATTCAAAACCGGCGATTACGACGAAAATACAATTACCGCCGTTTGGACGAGATCGTACCGCGGAATTCGCAACGCCACCACTTTCATCCATAATATCTATATGAATGAAGAATTGAACGAGGACGAAATCGTGGACTACAGAGGTCAGGCGCGCTTCGCAAGAGCCTATTTCTACTGGCTGCTGCTGCGCAAATACGGCCCGATACCCATCCTGCCCGATGAAGGCATCGACTATACCGAAAGTTACGACGATATCGCTACCCCGCGCAGCACTTACGAAGAATGTGCGGACTATATCGCCAAAGAAATGCTACAGGCAGCGTTGGAATTGGAAAAACTGGACATCTCACGGCAAGGCCAGGACGCTTCGGCTCGCGCCTCCTATGGCGCCGCTTTGGCTACCCGCGCCAAAGCCCTGCTGTATGCCGCCAGCCCCATCGCCAACGGAAACAACGAAAGCTGGGCGCAACAACTGACCGACGACGCGGGAAGACCATTGCTCTCTCCCGACTATCAGGATGAAAAATGGGCGAAAGCCGCCGCCGCCGCCAGGGATGTGATCGAACTGGGCATCTACCAATTGTACTGGGCCTATATCCGCACCACCGGCGACGATTCCAACCCTGCTACGGTAGTTCCGCCTGCCGACGGCAATTTCTCCGAAAAAGACTGGCCAAACGGTTGGCGAAATATCGACCCCGCAGAATCTTACCGCCAAGTATTTGACGGCACACTGACTGCCTCCGGAAACCCGGAATTGATCTTTACCCGCGGAACAAACCAGGGTGGGGAAGGCATGAAACGAATGGTAGAACATCAATTGCCGCGTAACCCGTCGAAAGGTTGGAATACGCACGGACTGACACAAAAACAGATCGATGCCTATTATATGAACGACGGCAGCGACGCGCCGGGCAAGGACAGTGAAATCGGTCGTGGCGACGGCAGCCGCCGCTTAACCGGATTTGTCACGCAAGACGACTACAACAACGGCAAATACAAACCCTTGAGGGAAGGCGTCTCATTGCAGTATGCCAACCGCGAACCGCGCTTCTATGCCTCCGTGGCCTACAATGGCAGCTTCTGGAATTTACTCGACGCCCAACTCGCGGAAAACAGAAATATGCAGATCTTCTATTATCGCGGCGAAGAAAACGGTTATAGCGCCGCCAACGCTTATTGGCTGCGTACCGGCATCGGCTCGAAGAAATTCATCCACCAACGCGACGCCTTCGAAAACGATCAGGCACGAATTGTCGCTAAGCCTGAACCCGCCATCCGTTACGCCGATATCCTGCTCATGTACGCTGAAGCCCTGAACGAACTCGATGGTACCTATACCATCCCGTCTTGGAAAGGTGAAAACTATACCATCAGCCGCGACATCGCTCAGATGAAACGGGGAATTCAGCCCGTACGCATCCGCGGCGGAATTGCCGATTATCCCGAAAGCGTCTACAGCAACAAAACGGAAATGCGCAAACGGCTGAAACGCGAACGCCAGATCGAACTGATGGCCGAAGGCCAACGCTACTACGACCTGCGCCGATGGCTCGACGCCGATGTGGAAGAATCATTGCCGATTTACGGTTGCAATGTGCTGATGAGCAAGAACGATAGAGAACTCTTCCACCAGCCGGTAGCAGAATGGTCGCTCCGCACGTCGTTCTCGGATAAAATGTGGTTCTGGCCGATCAGTCATAGCGAACTCAAACGCAACAACCGGCTCACACAGAATCCCGGATGGACTTATAATGATTAACAATAAACAAATTATTGAAGTATGAAAAAGATATTTGGTGCGCTCTGCCTGTTCGCTGTACTATTCTGCATCGAATCGTGCAACGATGAATGGAAAGAAGAGCAATTTGAACGTTATATTTCTTTTAAAGCTCCGATCGGAGATGGAGGAGTATCCCATATTTATGTACGCTACAAGGGAAATGAAAATACCATTTATAAATTGCCAGTCATTGTCAGCGGCTCTACAACCAACGACCAGAATATGACCGTGCACGTAGCGGTAGATCCCGACACCCTCGATGCGTTGAATTACGACCGTTTCCAAAACAGAACGGACTATTATTATAAGGTGTTGGAAAATAAATATTACTCAATACCCGCTACCGTGGATATCAAGTCGGGCGAAAATGTCTCGCTGATGGATATCGATTTCTCTCTCAAAGGAATCGACCTCGTAGAAAAATGGGTGCTCCCGTTGACGATTGTGGATGACCCCTCCTACGATTATGTGGCGAATCCGCGCAAGCATTACAAGAAAGCATTGCTTCGCGTGAATCCGTTTAACGATTTCTCAGGAACGTATTCCAGTACGGCATTGAAAGTGCATCTGGGCGACAATCAGTCACTCTATATGCAACAAGTACGTACCTATGTAGTAGATGAAAAAACCATTTTCTTCTATGCAGGTATCATCAACGAGGATCGCCGTGACCGCTCTCTCTACAAAATCAAAGCGGAATTTGACGAACTGAATAAAACAGTGACCTTGTCGGCAGACAATCCGACGATTAATTTCACGCTGAATAAAACGGCTACCTATTCGGTGATGGAATACATGGACGAAACCCGCCCGTATTTGCTTCACCGCATCATCACCATCAGCAATATAGATTACGTTTTTACGGACTATACCATGGTGGATGGAACCGTTTTGACGTTTTATGTGGAAGGTTCGCTGATTCTCGAACGTAAACTCAATACCCAGATACCCGATGAAGATCAGGCCATTGAATGGTAGTAGTTTGAGTTAATGTATTCATTTTGAAAAAAAAGACGCTTTGCGGATTCCCGTATTAAGCGTCTTTTTTTTGTTTTTAGGTATATTGTCTGAGGAGATTAGAAACATCGGCTCATACTTCCTGTTTATTTTTCAATGCAGTAAGCTTTATGCTTTTGAAAATCAGGCAATTGTTGTAGAAATGATGGGATAAACAAGCTTAATTCTTCTATTTTACTGGTGTGGGAGTTCAAGACCACAATAGTAATATTGTATCTATCAAGGTTTTGCTGATGTATCATATTTTTGTCTATCGTCAGCAATATGTCAAATTGATTAGCAACACATAACTTCATCAAATTGCCGTTCTTGACTCCACTCCAAGACAGTGTAAACTTCGATTGTTCCGAACTTTGCTTTAAGCCGTTTAGGGACGCACTCGTCAAGCAACATTTTCATATATGCCGGCATTAGATTTTTCAATAATGCTTTTCGCCAAATGAAGCACATACAATGTCTGTTCCTTGCTGACAGTATCGAAATCAGCGAGGAAAGCGTCAATGCTCTCGCCCGTCTCTAAATAGTCGAACAAGTTTTTGACAGGTACGCGAGTGCCATAAAACACAGGGGTACCGCCCAAAATATCAGGGTCTTTGTTGATTACTTGTGCCATATTTCTTTGTCTCTAATATCCGCAAATATAGCTAAATTTTCATCCCCAATCAACTTTTTACCGTAAATTCTTACAAAATTCAAAAATTTGTTGAGCGTTTGCGGCAAACAAAGCGCTTTCGGAAGATGATTTATGAAGTCTGGGGATTTGAGGATGATTACCCGCAGAGGCTGTGTTGTTGCTGAAATACAGACAAAAAAAAGAATTAACCGATTTTTCTTCTCCGATTTTATGTTGTAAAACATAAAAATAAATATTGATAAAACGTTTTATTGTTTTATCTTTGCCGCGAAATTGTTACTAAAACAACAATAAAATCGCATAAAACCGAATAATTAATCAATGGAACGGGTCTCCATCAAAACGATTGCCGAACAGCTGGGCATCTCTGTCACAGCGGTTTCCCTCGTCCTTAACGGAAAAGAACGGGGGGAGACAAGCGGCAGGGTAGGGAAGGAAATGGCGGAAAAAATCCGTCAGGCCGCCCGTGAAATGAATTATGAACCCAACAACCTCGCCCGCGGATTGAAGATGGGGCGCTCCGAGACCATCGGACTGGTCATTGCCGACATCTCCAACCTGTTTTTTGCCAACCTGGCCTTCCATATCCAGGAACATGCCGAAAAATTCGGTTACGGCGTCATCATCACCAATACCAACGAAAGCGACCTGAAAATGGAGAAAATGACGAAAATTCTCGAACGCCGACAGGTCGATGGCTTCATCATCGTGCCGACAGAATACGGCGAACCGTACGTCAGAAATCTCACCAGACGCAATATCCCCGTCGTGCTCATCGACCGGTATTATCCGAAACTCAATGTCAGCGCGGTGGTCATCGATAATTACAAAGCTTCGCGCGAAATCACCAACAACCTGGTAGAATCGGGATGCCGACACATCGGGTTGATCATCTACAAAAGCGCGTTGCATCACATGAAGGAACGTAAAAACGGCTACGTCGACGAATTGAAAGACCACGGTTTGTTCAACCCTTCGCTGATCAAGGAAGTCAGCTATTCCTACCTCTCGGAAGACATCGACATCGCCATCGAAAGCCTGTTGATGAAAGACGAAACCATCGATGGCATCTTCTTCGCTACCAACACGCTGTCGTTGATGGGATTGAAACGCATGTTGCATGCCGATCCCCAAGCGCTGTCGAAAATCAAAGTGGCGAGCTTTGACAAAAGCGACGCCTTCGATTTCATGCATGTCACAATACCCTACATCCAGCAACCGATCCCGGAAATGGGTAAAAGCGCAGTCGAATTGTTGATGAAACAGATCAAAACCGACGACAAGGAGGCCGTCACAATCAAGTTACAGGCGCAATTGGAGTATAATAAAGTCTAATTTTTTACTTAAATAATTAAACGTTTTATCTAATGCCTTGTAAGAAACGAAATATGAATAGATTATTATTACTTAAATACATGAAAAACGTATGAAACAGCGAATTATTCCCAAGCATGTGGTGTGGCCGTTCATCCTGCTTACCACCTTATTCTTTGCGTGGGCGATCCCGAATAACCTGACCGACACCATGCTGGCGGCATTCAAGCGTATCATGAGTCTGTCGGATTCCAAGACAGCCTGGATACAAGTGGTCTGCTACTTGTTGGGTTACGGATTTTGCGCCATTCCGGGCGCTTTGTTTATCAAACGGTATACCTATAAGTCGGGCGTATTGCTCGGACTGTCGTTGTACGCAGGCGGATGTTTCCTGTTCTATCCCGCCATGTTGTGCTTGCAGGTGAACGCCAATGTCAGTTTCATGATGTACTTGTTTGCCATTTTCATCCTGTTTGCAGGCCTCTCCGTCCTGGAGACTTCCACCAATTCGTATGTATGCGCAATCGGCCCGGAAGAAACGGCTACACGCAGACTCAATTTCTCGCAGTCGTTCAATCCTTTCGGCGCCATTACGGGCGTGGTCATCAGCCAGGTATTCATCCTGTCGCAACTGAATCTGCTGACGGCTTCCGAACGGGTCGCATTGCAGGCATCGGAGCTGGAGGCCATCCAGTCGCACGAACTCAATTATGTCACCATGACGTATGTCTTGCTGGGTGTCGTGATGTTCCTGCTGTTGATGGCCATCCTGTTTACCAAGATGCCCAGACTGAAGGAAGGCGGCCAGCGCCTGGATTTTGTCGGCACCTTCAAGCGGTTGATAAAGAATAAAAATTATGTATGGGGCGTGGTCGCACAGTTCTTTTATGTCGGTGCACAGATCTCCGTCTGGTCGTTTATCATCCGTTATGTGATGCAACAACTCAACCTCGACGGCGTGGTAGCTTCTCTCGGCGCCAATGCTTCGCCCGATATGGTGGTAGGCGCTTTGCGTAGCGTAGAACCGGTGGCGGCAGGCTTCTACAAAGTCTGTGAGTTTGTCGGACTGACCGATCTGTTGCCGCGCACTGCCGAACAAGCCGGCGCCACCTATTATATCATGTCGCTGATCCTGTTTGTGATCATGCGCTTTGTCTGCACCGGATTGATGAAATACATCAAACCTTGGAAAATCCTCTCCTGCCTGGCAGTGGTGGCGGTCGTTTGTTGCCTGACTACCGTTTACGGCAAAGGATTCCTCGGCGTCTATGCACTGATGGCGATCACTGGATGTATGTCGTTGATGTTCCCGACGATTTATGGAATCGGCATCCGTGGATTGGGCGACGACACGAAGATCGGTGGGGCAGGCATGGTGATGGCCATTGCCGGCGCAGCGCTGCTGACACAGATCCAAGGCATCGTTTCCGACTCTTCGAGCATCGAAGTGGCCTACTGGATCCCAACGATCGCATTTGCCATCATTGCCTACTACAGTCTTGTAATCTGTAAAAAATCCGAATTGAAAGCGAATTGAGATGACAATAGGCTGTCTCAAAGTCAATAATCTACGTCATTCCTGCGAATTGAAAATCGGCGGTGCCTAAGCAAGAATTTCCCCCAAGATGTGACTTATAAGACAGCCTTACTTCAGAAGCTAACTCGTGTAAGCTTGTTATTTTTATTAATTAATTAAACGTTTAATGTTATCAGAATTTATTATGAAGAATGAATCTGTAAGTAAAAAACTGATCCGGCTTTGTTTTATCCTTGTCGGATTGCTGTACCTTCCGTATGGTTTGTACGCCCAGAGCGCACAAAAGAAGGTAGAAGGCGTTTGCCTTGATGCAGACGGAGCTCCATTGATCGGACTGACGGTAACGGTGAAAGGCACTACCACGGCCACCATCACCAACCTCGAAGGTAAATATACGATCAATGCGCGGCCTGCCGATATGCTCGTATTTTCCTACATCGGCTATCAAACGCAAGAACTCACTGTAGGAGATCGTAAAGAAATCAACGTGGTCATGCGTGAAGCCACCGTAGAAATGGAAGACGTCGTGATTGTCGGTTACGGTACCCAGAAAAAGATTTCCGTAACGGGCGCCATCGCCAATGCCAGCATCCCGGAATTGCAGGCTGTGCCCACTGCTTCGTTTTCCAACGCACTGGCCGGACAGTTGCCGGGCTTGATCTCCGCACAACATTCCGGTGAACCGGGATTCGACGGTGCCAACCTCTATGTGCGCGGCTGGAGTACCTTCAGTTCCTACCGCTATCCGCTGGTGTTTGTGGATGGGATAGAACGCGACATCAATATCGTGAACCCCGCCGAAGTGGAAAGTTTCTCAATCCTGAAAGACGCCTCCGCTACCGCCGTTTACGGGGTGCGCGGCGCTAACGGCGTTATCCTGATCACCACCAAGAAAGGGAAAATGGGAAAAGCCAAAGTCAGCTTCCGCTCGGAATATGCCATGCTACAGGGAAATCGCTTCCCCGAATTCGTGCAAGCCTACGAGTTCGCCACCCTGATGAATGAAGCAAACCTCAATATAGATAACCCATTGCCCTGGTCGGCAGACGATCTCCAAAAGTTCCGCGACGGCTCGGATCCCTATATGCACCCGAATGTCGACTGGATAGACGAAGTTTTCAAGAAAAACACCTGGCAGACTTCGCAGAATGTCAATATCTCTGGCGGTAACGAAGCCGTGCGTTACTACATCAATATCGGATATATGGGAAAAGACGGTTTGTACAAAGAAGACCCAAGCCTGAATTACGAAACCAACGGCGGCAAATTTCGCCGCTACAACCTGCGTTCCAATATCGATGTCAATGTCACCAAAGAAATCCTCGTAGAATTGGGGATCGCTACGACCATCCAGGACCGCGGGTATCAGGGCACCAGCGCCAGCGAAATCTGGGGTGCCATCGGGATGACATCGCCGCTAATCTACCCTGTCAAAAATCCTGACGGATCCATCGCAGGGGGAGGGGCTACCGGTTATCTGCTGGGCAATCCCTACGGATTAGCGACACAGACAGGTTATACGCAGATGTTTGTGGGTCATAGCCAGGGCAACCTCAGCGCCCGCTGGGACCTCTCGCGTCTGGTAACCAAAGGGTTGTCGATTGCCGGCAAGTTCTCGTTCGACTACAAATTACAGAACGAAGTCTTCCGCCGTATCGCTTTCGAAGTCAAACAGATCACAGGACAAGACGAGGAAGGCAATTATATGTATCAAACCTGGCGCAACCAGGGAGCGATGGGTTATTCCACCGACTTCCAGGCAGGCAATCATTACGTCTATTACGAAGGGTCTCTGAATTACGACCGCACTTTCGGAGACCACAATGTGACGGCCATGTTGCTCTTCAACCGGAGTCAATATGTGGACATGCATGCCGGCAGTTCCATCAACAACCTCCCGGCGCGCCACGAAGGAATGGCGGGCAGGTTGGTATACAATTTCGCCAATCGGTATATTACGGAATTTAATTTCGGTTACAATGGTTCCGAACAGTTCCCCAAGGAAAACCGCTACGGCTTCTTCCCCGCACTCTCGCTTGGCTGGGTCGTCTCGAACGAAGGTTTCTGGAACGACAGTTTCGTCAACCACCTCAAACTGCGGGCTTCCGTCGGTAAGGTAGGGAACGACGGCGCCGACGGCGACCGCTACCTCTATATCACTGCGCTCAACCCAAGTGCTACGGGTTATATGTACGGAAGCGGACAAACCGGATTGGTCGGGATTGAAGAAAAGAAATTCGGCGTGCCGCTGCGTTGGGAAACTTCCACCAAATACAATGCCGGAATCGATATCGGCGTGCTGAATAAATTCAACCTCACATTCGACATCTTCAAAGAAAAACGCGAAGGCATTCTGCTGAAACGCGCAAGTGTTCCCTATTTCGTCGGACTGGTGCCGCACGGCATTCCCTACGGCAATGTCGGGGAAGTGGACAACAAAGGTTTCGACGGATCAGTCGAATTTAAGAATACCACCGCCTACGGATTGACGTATTCGCTGAAAGCAAACATCTCTTTTGCTCAAAACACACTGCGAGAAGACGACTCGCCCGAACCCGCAGAACCCTACCAAAACCCGCGCGGTCGTCGCATGGATTCGTTGCTGGGACTCGTAGCGCTCGGACTGTTTGAAACACAGGAAGAAATCGACGCCTGGCCCCGCTCGGCTTACAAAAACGAACTGATTCCCGGCGATGTGAAGTACCAGGATGTCAACGAAGACGGCATCATCGACGACAAAGACCGCGTCTACATGGGCTATTCTTATGTGCCCGACATCATGTACGGCTTCGGCGGCTCGCTGCGTTACAAATGTTTCGACGCACTGGTGCATTTTGCCGGCGTGGGACGTCGCAGCACTTTCCTGACCGGCGTAGGAATGTATCCTTTCTCGCTGGCTTATCCCAATTACAATGTGTTGAAAGAATACTACGACAATCGCTGGATTCCCGGCGCCGACAATTCCGATGCCGTGTATCCAACCGTACGCGCCGACGGTGCGAACCCGCACAACAATCAGGCTTCCACGCTTTACCTGCGCGACGCTTCGTACCTGAAATTGCAGAATGCGGAAATCGGGTTCACCGTGCCGCGAAAGTTTACCGACGCCCTGGGCATGGAATCCATCCGTTTTTTTGTCAACGGGAACAACCTGTTGACATTCGACAAACTCAAAATCATCGACCCCGAACAAAACCTCTGGGACGCTTACCCGCTACAGAGAGTATATAATATCGGAGCGCAAATTAACTTTTAATAATTGGAGGACATTATAATGAAACAAATAATATTATTTTCAACTTTAATTCTGTCTTTGATATTCGCTTCGTGCGGTGATTACCTGGACAAACTGCCTGAAGAAGACATGTCGATGGAAGATGCCTTCTCCAGCTATACCTATGCCAAGGAATTTTTGGCAAACGCTTACATGCACTTGCCCGCCGAACTCAATTTTATGTGCGGCCAGCACGACACCTGGGCGCGTGGCGTCTGGACTGCCGGTTGCGACGAAATGGAAATCGCCTACGGAGGCGCTGCTTCCCACCTGATCAACAACGGTTCGCTCAGCCCCGAAACGGCAGAAAATGTTTGCCCCGTCTGGAGCGAATGTTACATGGGCATCCGTAAAGCCAACCTGTTTCTGGAATACATCGACCTGACACCGCTGGAACTGGCGGGCTCCAACAACATGGTGGATGCCTTCACCGAAGAAGATCGCAAGAACTGGAAAGGGGAGGCGATATTCCTGCGCGCATTCGCCAATTACCAGTTGATACGCACTTACGGGCCGATCGTTATACTCGACCATTCGCTACCGACCGACGCCACTTTCAATGACTACCGGCGCAGCCCGCTGGTGGATTGCATCCAGGCGGTGATAGACGACTGCGACTTGGCGGCCAGCATGTTGCCGGTCAGGTATAATCTGAATAATTCCACCGAAAACCCCAAACTCGGACGCGCCACCAAGGGTGCAGCGCTCGCGCTGAAGTCACGGATGCTGCTTTATGCCGCTTCGCCGCTCTACAATGGTTGCGAATATTACCGCGATTTTGTCGACAACGAAGGCGTTCAGCTGTTTCCGCAATCGGAAGACCGCAGCAAATGGGCGACGGCAGCGCAGGCGACATTGGAATGTATCCAGACGCTCGAAGCCGCAGGACATAAGCTCTATACCGGCACTACCGACCGTAATATGGTAGACAACTACCGCAATATCTTCTGGGATTTGTTTAACGACGAATGGATCTATTGGCGTAATATCGGCCGGTGGGACCATTTCGACAATTGTAGCAATACGCTGAGTCGTAAAGGTTTCTCAATCCTCAACCCGACACAGGAAATGATCGACGCTTTTCAGATGGCCGACGGCTCGACGCCCATCACCGGCTATCAGGCCGACGGGATGACGCCGATCATCAATGCGGCATCGAACTACGTGGAAACAGGCTATGCCACAACGGCCGGCCCCGACGGACAATGGCCGGCAGGTGTGCGCAATATGTTTGTCAACCGCGAACCGCGCTTCTATGCGCTCACGCAATACCCGGGTTCGATCTGGCAAGGCAATGTGTGTACTTTCTGGTGGGCAGGAGCCGACGGTCGCCGCGGCGCCGGTTCCGACTACTGCAAGACGGGCTATCTGCTCGGCAAGATCGTCAATCCCAACGCCAATCCCAGCAATGGAACGGGTTATCAAATGCGGGCTTGGGTGTACTTCCGCATGGCGGAAATGTACCTCAATTATGCTGAAGCGATCAACGAAGCCGAAGGCCCCGCCAAAGCATACGAATATGTCAACCGTGTGCGCGGTCGCGCCGGCTTGCCCAATCTGCCCACCGGTCTCGACCAGGCGGGGATGCGCGCTGCCGTTCGTCACGAACGCCGCATCGAGCTGGCTTACGAAGCCCAACGCTATTTCGATAGCCGCCGATGGATGATTGCGCCGGAAACGGAAAACAAGCCGATCCACTGCTTGAACATTTTTGCCGGAGAAAACCAACAAGACGATGCTTTCTATCAACGAATCGTGTGTGAAGACCGTTCGTTCGAAACGAAGAACTACTTCTTCCCGATGCCATACGCGGAAATCTCCAAATCAAACCACAATCTTGTTCAAAACAAGGGTTATTCGGCGGATTAAAAGAAAATAACGCAATTAAAATTTATGAATTATGAACGCGATAAAAAAAATAATTTATTTTTCTTTCCTGGTATTTCTGTTTGGTTCGTGTACGGACGAAAACAGTAATGATATCGAAGATAAGGCTTATGTGCGGCTTCCAAAGCGCAATATCCTCATGGAGACAGACGAGGAAAACGCGATAACCGTTTCCCCGATCTTCGACAGCGAAGCAACAGCTGCGCAAACATTTAAGTGGAGTGTTTCCGATGAGAGTTTAGCAAGAATCGTTGAAAACGGTGATGGATCCGTTACGCTCATCGGATTGAAACCCGGCACCGTTTATTTGCGGATAGAATCGGCGGATGGAAAACTGCGGTATTATTCCACCGTGAAAATCAACCAGGCTTTTCAGTTTAATTCTCCGATATTCATAGACTTCGGTACAATACAGTCGTCAAGTCCGTTCAACTGTATGCTGAACTCTTCGAGCAGATTGGCGGGGCTGGTGGATATGTACGGAAATATATCGAAATATACCTTGGAAGTGTCAGGCTCATTCAATACCTTGGACAGATCCTCCCATACCAATGTGCTGGGATTTCCGGATAATGTTTGCTTCGACACGTTTTTCAACGATGGCATCAACGTTGCCTCAGCCGGGTTTGTTTTGTCCGGTTTGAAAAAGAGCGCCAAATATACATTGGTGTGCTACGCTACAATAGACGACGGCGGTCAAACCCAAACACGATATACAGCCACGGGACAAAATGAAAAAACAGGGCTGCTGTTTACCAGCAGGAATCCATCCAATGTAGTTATTTTAGACGGCATTGTTCCGGATGACAACCAGACGATCAGGCTGACCCTGAGTCCGGGTCCGGATAATATTCAATGGGCTTTGTACTACGGTATTACGGTGTTGATCCTGGTTCCGGAGAACTATGACCTCAATTCGTTATTGAGATAACCATAAAGACGTATGAACAACAAATTTTATTTGATCCTTGTGTTTGCGCTGGCGTTGTGTTATTCCTGCGCAAATGATTGCAAGCGTCAACAGACACGCGCTTTCAATGCTTCTTACGAAGGGGAAAACCTCAATCGCATCGCTTTCCCGATCGGCGGATTGGGCAGCGGCATGTTCTGCCTCAATGGCGACGGCTCGATTTCCAATATGTCGGTACGTCACCAGCCGGACGTGTTCAACGCGCCCTGCATGTTTGCCGCGCTCCACGTGAGAGGGCTTGAAAACGGCTCGAAAGTGCTGGAAAAGACGGTGCTGGACTGGAAGAAATTCGGCGCTCCGCATACCGCGCTCGGTAGCGGAGGCGCCAGTTGGGGGTTGCCGCGCTATAAAGACGCGGTCTTCACTGCACGCTTCCCGTTTGCGGAAATCGCTTTGACCGACAAGTCGATGCCGGTAGACGTTACACTGAAAGGCTGGAGCCCGTTCATCCCGACCGATGAAGACAATTCCGGGCTTCCCGCCGGTGGACTTGAATATACCTTCAAAAATACCGGCAACAAAGAAGTGGAATTGATTTTTTCCTACAATTCGGTCAACTTCATGCGCGGCGGCAGGGGTGAATCGTTGATAGCGCCGATGCAAAACGGCTTTGTGCTGACGCAGAAACCCACGGAAGAAGAACCTTTCCGTGCAGGAGAATTTGCTATCTATACCGATCAGCCGCAGACCATTGTCAACAATTCCTGGTTTCACGGCGGTTGGTTTGATCCGCTCACCATCTGTTGGAACAACATCGCCGCAGGCAATATGCCGAAAAACGATACGGTCGAATCCAATTCATCGGGCGGCTCGCTGTATGTGCCCTTCTCGCTGAAAGCCGGCGAATCGAAGACCATCAAACTGATGATGGCGTGGTATGTGCCGTATTCGCACCACCGCATCGGCGGAGAACCACGATCGGAACAGGATTTGCCGACTTACAATCCGGATGCCGCCAAATCCGACGAAGCCTATTTCGCATTGGCGGGTTCGCGCAACTATCGTCCGTGGTATAGCGCCAAGTTCCAAAACATCGGCGAACTGACCGACTATTGGACAACAAACTACGATGAACTGAAAAGCAAATCGCAGACATTCGCCGACGCTTTCTACCAAAGCTCGCTGCCGGCAGAAGTGATCGAAGCGGTGGCCGCCAACCTCACCATCCTGAAGTCGCCGACGGTGTTCCGCCAATACGACGGACGGATGTGGAACTGGGAAGGCTGCGGCGATACCTGGGGCAGTTGCCACGGCTCCTGCACGCATGTATGGAACTATGCACAGGCGGTGCCTCACCTCTTCCCAAACATGGAACGGACGTTGCGTGAAACGGAATTTCTTATCAGTCAGGATGCTCGCGGACACCAGACTTTCCGATCCAACCTGCCGATACGTCCGGTGGAACACGGCTTCCATGCCGCTTCCGACGGACAGCTGGGCGGCATCATGAAAGCCTACCGCGAATGGCGCATCTCAGGCGATAACGACTGGCTGCAACGGCTCTATCCCGCTGTCAAGCAGAGCCTGGATTACTGCATCGCGACCTGGGATCCGCGCGAACTCGGCGCGCTCGAAGAACCCCACCACAATACCTACGACATTGAGTTCTGGGGTCCCGACGGCATGTGCACCAGTTTCTATACCGGTGCGCTACAAGCATTGGTGCTGATGGGAAAAGCGGTCGGCGACGACGTCAGCCGCTACGAATCGCTCTTGGTGAAAAGCAAAGAATACCTGGAAACGAAATTGTATAATGGAGAATTTTTCATCCAGGATGTGCGATGGAAAGACCTCTCTGCACCCGATCCCACCCAAGCGCCCTCGTTCCTGACACAATTCTCGCCGGAAGCGCGCGCCATCCTCGAAAAGGAAGGACCGAAATACCAGTACGGCACAGGTTGCCTGTCGGACGGCGTGCTCGGATCGTGGATGTCGCTGGTGTGCGGCATGAAGGAAGTCCTCGACAAGGACAAAGTGACCAGCCACATCAATGCGGTGCACAAATACAACCTCAAGAAGGACCTCAGCGCCCATGCCAATCCGCAACGCCCGACTTTTGCCATGGGCGACGACGGCGGCTTGTTGCTCTGCTCATGGCCTAACGGCGGCAAATTGCAACTGCCGTTCGTATACAGCGACGAAGTGTGGACGGGAATAGAATACCAAGTGGCTTCACACCTGATGTTTGAAGGCGAAGTGGCCAAAGGGCTCGACATTGTGCGCGCCTGTAGGCAACGTTACGACGGTCGCATCCGCAATCCGTTCAACGAATACGAATGTGGCGCCTGGTATGCACGCGCTATGGCTTCCTACGGCATGATCGAGGGCTTGACCGGCGTTCGTTACGATGCAGTAGACGCCACGCTCTACATCGATTCGCGGGTCGGGAATAATTTTACTTCCTTCCTTTCTACCGCTACCGGATTCGGCAATGTGGGATTGAAGAACGGCAAACCGTTCCTGGAGGTGAAATACGGATCCATCGATGTGAAAAAATGTCTGGTTTCGGATGTTGAGACCTCTTTGTAACCGATAAAAAAATGATGAATCATGAACAAGATCAATTATTTCGCGCTAATCTTGACCGTCATCATCGGATGGTCATGCGGAAACGAAAAGAAAAAACAAAATACGGAGGAATATATGAAAGGAACATTCGGATATGACTTGAATTATTTATCCCAAAAAGACGACAGCTTGATCCTGTTGTCGGACGAAGGTGGAAAATCGCAAATCATCGTTTCGTCCAAATACCAGGCGAAAGTCTTCACGAGTACCGCCGACGGACCGGAAGGCGCCAGCCTGGGGTTTATCAATTACAAGTTTTTTGATGCAGGCCAGGTTGACGAACACATGAACGGCTACGGCGGCGAGAATCGCTTTTGGCTTGGTCCGGAAGGCGGCAAGTATTCGGTCTATTTCGCTCCGGGCGCTACACAGGTATACGACAATTGGCATACGCCTGCACCGATAGATACGGAACCGTGGAATGTCGCTTCCGTAAGCGAGAAAGCGGTCGCACTGACGAAAGACATGGAAGTGACGAACTACCAGGGCACGGCCTTGAAACTGCATGTCGATCGCTCGATCTCCATCCTCAGCCGCGCGGAAATCGCTGCCGGACTGGGAATCGATCCGGGCGATGCGGTGAAGTCTGTGGGCTATGCCACCGTCAATACCATCGTCAATCGCAACGATTTTGAGTGGACGACACAAACGGGCACCATCTGTATCTGGATGCTGGATATGTTTAACCCGGCGCCGCAGGCATTGACGATCGTTCCCTACAACGAAGGTCCCGAAACGGAATTGGGGAAAGTGGTGACGTCGGACTATTTCGGCGATATCCCTGCCGATCGGTTGAAGATAGTCGGAAATACCATCTACCTGAAGACCGACGGCAACTTCCGCAGCAAACTGGGACTGAATGCCAAACGCACCAAGGCCATTGCGGGCAATTATGATCCGGACATTAAACGTTTTACCGTCACTACCTACGATGTAGACAGCGACGCCATCTACCTGAGTCAGGAATGGAACCCGGAAAAAGATCCGTTGACGGGCGATGCGATGAATGCATATAACGACGGACCGCTCGAAGACGGCAGCATCATGGGGCCGTTCCTCGAATTGGAAAGCGTCTCACCGGCTGCCTTCCTGAAACCGGAACAGTCGTTGACGCACAAACATTCGGTCTACCATTTTATCGGCGAAAAAGTCGATCTGAACCCGATTGCCATCGCATTGTTCGGGATCTCACTCGATGAGCTATGGGACTAAAAGTTCAACTATTGTTGCTGTGTGGCTTGCTTTGGGGATTAAACCTTTGCCGGGCAAATAATACCCCGGAAACGGAGCAAGCCGCGCAGGAACATCCGGAGCGCGAACCGAGCGACATCTGGGTGCGGCCTGTCGAGGGCGTGAAGTCCGACCCCTGTTGGGGATTCAAAAACGGAATCCAAGTCGGTCTGGCGCCGCTCGGCGGCCCACGCGGGCTGCTGCGTATCTACGCTACCTATGCCGAACAACCGCAGTATAAACCGTATAATTTCATCGCTTTCGAACCGGTCAACAATTCCAATCTCCGCGGATATTCCGAATTGGAGCAGAGCCGTCTCGACATGGTGAAGGGCTTGCGGTTCTGGAGCGGCAATTCTCCTGACGATTATGTCGTTCGCTACAAATCGCAATTCCCCGCTGCAGGCAAGGTCGTTTGGGAGAAAAAGCCGGGCACAGACAAGGAAGTGGAGATGCTGGAAGTGTATGTCTTTTGCGAACCGTTTTTCAGCCTTGAAGGTCATCAGTTTGCAGATACGTATCGATTGTATGTAAAACTGTCGTTCTCGGCCGATCGCCCCTATGAGTTTGCCTTGACGACCTGCACAATGGATAAAATTCGGGATCGGGATTATCTCAAACATTTTATTCTTTCCGCCACGATGGGCAATTATGCGCGGCTTCGGCAATTGTATTTGAGCGATGGCCGGGTCAAGACGGCTTCGCAAATCTGGCCGGAATACAATGGAGATGGGTTTACCGACCGTTGTGTGATCAATAAGGGCGACCTGATTCTAGACAAAAAAAATCGCTATTGGCTGATCGCTTCTCCCGATGAAGAAAAACCGTGGGAAGCGGAATATGCTCCCGGAACAACCGACAACTGGATTTACCGGGGACAAGCGTATATCACACAATACTGGTATAGCCACGAGCGTTCACACACCCAATCACAGATTGCGAAATCTATGTTATTCGGACAGGTCAACGGACGGTATTGCTATTGGATGAGCCAAAGCCCGATACCGGGCGGCATCGCGTTTGAAAACGTTGAATTGGTGAGGGGGTTCGGACATGGTGATACATTCTATTTCGGACTCTATCCGGGAAAACCGGATGAATTGCTACGCAAGATTGCCGATGGCGAATATTGAGGGGGAAATGAAGAATGTAGAATGTAGAATGTAAAATGTAGAATGTAAAATGTAGAATATATATGCGAAAACTGTTGTTTTGTTTATTTGGAATAATGATCGGCGTTGCGATCGGTTACGGTCGTGAGGACTTTGCTGCGGATAATGACTTACAAATTCCGCCCTACAGTCTGGAATACGAGCTCTCGCAATTGTACAGGCTCGACCTGTTGCCGCAGTTCCGGCAAGGAATCGTCGAACAAATCTCCAGCTACGACACCACCGGATTGAACGACGACGGATTTTCCGGCAAATATTCCTACCTCCGCAAGGAAGGAAACGACCTGGTGATCGCGGAAATGAAAGGTCCGGGCGTCATCAACCGTATCTGGACGCCGACACCGACGCGCGACACCATCCTGTTTTATTTCGATGGGGAAACGACGCCGCGCATCCAAATCCCGTTCATCGATCTGTTTTCGGGAGCGGTGTTCCCGTTTGTGCGCCCTGTTTGCGGAAATGAAGTAGGCGGCTATTATTGCTATATCCCGATCCAGTATGCCAAGTCCTGCAAGATTGTGTACCGCGGCAACCGTATACAGTTTCATCAGATTCAATACCGCCCTTATCCCGAAGGAACGGCGGTCGAAAGTTTCCATACTGACTGGTCGAACCAAGCCCGTGCGCTGTTGGAAGATGCTTGCGACTTCTGGAGCGGCACCTTCCCAAATCCGGTGGCTCAGTTGCAAAATGCAGGATCGAATGTCAAAGTGGAAACGCGGCAACTGACGCTGTCTGCCGGCGAAAGCCTGCCGTTGTTCCGGACAAACAAAGGCGGACGTATCGTTGGTCTGGAACTGGAGAGCGGCAATGCCCTCGAAGGACGGAACAAAGACCTGCTGCTACAGGCGAGGTGGGACAACGACACGCTGCCGGCCATCTATTGCCCGCTGGCCGATTTCTTCGGTTACGCTTTCGGCAACCCGGCCATGCGAAGCATCATTGCGGGAAACAACGCCCGGAATGTCAATTATTGCTACCTCCCGATGCCCTTCAGCAAACAAGCCGAACTGAAAATCATTTATGAAAAACGCAACGAACCCCAGCCCAAAGTCGTACTGAACGTCAAAATCTATTACCTGGATACGCCGCAAGATCCGAAAATCGAAGGCCGTCTCTACACCGTCTGGCGACGTGAAATAGAACCGCCCGAACATCAACCCTACCTCTTTGCCGACATCCGAGACAAAGGACATTATGTCGGCGTTATCCACCAGGCGCAAGGCTTGCGACCCGGCATGACGCAGTTTTTTGAAGGAGACGATTCAACGGTGGTCGATGGGAAGATGCGGATGCACGGCACCGGTTCGGAAGATTTCTACAATGGCGGCTGGTATGCGCTGCTCGACCGTTGGGACAGGGGCGTGAGCCTGCCTATCCACGGTTCGCTCGACTATTCCCTGCCGATGTGCAGGACAGGCGCTTACCGGTTTTATCTGACGGATAAACTGACATTCCACGAGCGACTAACCATGACCATCGAGCATGGTCCGGAACACAACCTGTTTCCGGTAGATTATGTTTCCGTCGCGTTTTACTACGGAACAAAACCTGCCGACAATCCCTTGCTGCCAAACGAAACGCTGCGCACCGTCTATTATCCCGTTTCGCATGTCTTCTTCCCGCAATTGATGAATCTGTCATTGGGCGGAAATACCCGGATCGAAAACCACGGACGGCTGATTGCTGCTACAGACGAGGAAGGCATGGTACGAATCATGCTGAACGATATTCCCGAAGGAAAATACAAACTGTTCCTGACGTATTTCGAGACGCCCGACGGCGCTTCGTTTTCTATCTGGAACAGACAAAAAATGATCATGGACTGGAAAGAGGCCTTTTCATCGAAAGAAACTCGGATGGAGAAACAACCATTGGGCGAGCTGCTAATCACGCGACAAACCAATTCCATTTCCATCCATATAAGAAAAAATCAACATGGCGACAGGTTTCATTTTGAGAACCTGTTTCTCGAAAAACAAGACAAGTAAAACGATTAACTTACTAAATAATTGAACGAAGTATGAGAAAAATTCTATTATCAATGGCTTTTTTAGCTGTATTTGTTGCTTCCGGAATCACACAGGAACTCGGCAGCGAAATGTATGATCTTGCGAAAATCAGGCAAGGAATGAAAAACAAACGAGTGAGCAGTTACGATAAAACCGGAAATAACGGCGACTGCCTGTTTATCAAAGAAGGTGAAACAAAAACGATTTTTGATGTGAAAGGCGCAGGCATGATCACCCATATCTGGGTCACAATAGCGCCGCCGCCCGAACAGATGAGCCGTAACGACATCATCATCAAAATGTATTGGGACGGAAAACCCTATCCGTCGGTAGAATCACCGATCGGCCCATTCTTCGGACAAGGATGGAACGAACGTTATAATTTCTCTTCTTTCCCGTTATCAGCCGGCCCGGGAAACGGGACAGGACTGGTGTCGTATTTTACAATGCCGTTTGAAAACGGCGCCCGGATTGAGATAGAAAATCAGACCGGTCGCAACATCGACGCTTTCTATTATTATGTCGATTACGTGGAAGTCAAACAACTGGCGAAAGACATGGGGCGTTTCCACGCCTGGTACAATCATGAACTGACCGAGGCGCTCCCGGAAGGCGAAACGGAATGGGGACTGGTAGGCACTCCCGGCGAAAATAAAGACGGAAAAGACAACTACCTCTTTGCCGACATCACCGGCAAGGGTCATTTCGTCGGCGTGAATTATTATGTACAATGCCCGTCGCCGATGTGGTATGGCGAGGGCGACGATATGTGGTTCATCGACGGCGAAACACTTCCTTCGTTGCTGGGAACGGGCACGGAAGATTTCTTCAATACTTCCTGGTGTCCAAAAGAACCATTCTATCATCCGTATTACGGCTATCCGCGTGTGAATAACGACATCGGTTGGCTGGGACGGACACATGTCTATCGTTTCTTTATCAACGATCCGGTATTTTTTGAAAAATCGTTGCGGGTGACGATCGAACACGGTCACAACAACAACCTGACGCTCGACCTCGGCTCCGTGGCCTATTGGTATCAGTCGGAAGCTGCCGTTTTGCCTCCTGCTCCCAGCAAAGAACTTCGGGCGCCGAAACACCTGATCAACGGCAACGATATCCACCGCTGGCGTCATGAATGGCGTAAAAATAAAGGAAACGGTTCGCAACTCTGGGGAAATGAGTAGTGAGTGACTAGTGGTTAGTAATTATTAATTAAATATATTTTTATGCAAAAATCTAATTATCCAAAAATTGGAATTCGTCCGATCATTGACGGACGAAGAAAAGGCATCCGGGAATCGTTGGAAGAAACGACGATGAATATGGCACGCAATGTCGCGGACTTTTATTCCCGTTCGCTGACATATCCCGACGGGTCGCCGGTGCAATGCGTGATTGCCGACACCTGTATCGGCGGCGTGAAAGAAGCCGCCAACTGTGCAGAGAAGTTCGAACGCGAAAATGTGGGATTGTCCTTGTCGGTAACACCTTGCTGGTGCTACGGCTCGGAAACCATCGATATGAATCCGTTGATTCCAAAAGCCATCTGGGGATTTAACGGCACAGAACGTCCGGGCGCCGTCTACCTCGCGGCAGCACTGGCGGCGCATAACCAGAAAGGACTGCCGGCCTTCGGCATCTACGGTCGCGACGTGCAGGATATGGGCGAGACGACCATTCCGACGGATGTGCAGGAAAAACTGTTGCGCTTTGCCAAAGCCGGACTCGCCGTCGCACAAATGCGAGGCAAATCCTACCTGGCCATCGGCACCGTCTCTATGGGTATCGCCGGTGCACATGTCAATGCCGACTTCCTTCAGGAATACCTGGGAATGCGCACCGAATTTGTCGACTGCTCGGAAATCCTCCGACGCGTACAGCAAGGGATCTATGACAAAGAAGAATTTGAAAAAGCATTGGCATGGACCAAGAAAAAATGTGCTGTCAACGAATTGCCGGATCACAATCCGGAAGCCATCAGACGTTCCCGTCAACAGAAAGACGAAGACTGGGAATTTGTGGTGAAGATGACACTGATATTCCGGGATTTGATGATCGGCAACGATGTCCTCAACCGGATGGGATTTGCCGAAGAAGCGATGGGTCACAATGCCATCGTCGGCGGATTCCAGGGACAACGGCAATGGACGGATTTCATGCCTAACGGCGATTTCTCCGAAGCGATACTCAATTCGTCATTCGACTGGAATGGGGTGCGTGAACCGTTTGCTTTCGCAACAGAAAACGACCATCTGAACGGCGTCTCGATGCTGTTTGGAAAATTGCTGACCAATACCGCTCAGATGTTTGCCGACGTCAGAACCTACTGGAGTCCCGAAGCCATCCAACGCGCTACCGGCTGGAAACCGGAGGGCATGCTGGAAGAAGGCGCCATCCACTTGATCAACTCCGGATCGTGCACCCTCGACGGTTCCGGCCGCCAGACACGCAACGGCGAACCGGTGATGAAGCCGTTCTGGGAAATCTCCGAAACAGAAATCGACGCCATGCTGTTCGCCACCCGCTGGGGGCCTTCTTCACTGGAATATTTCCGCGGCGGCGGCTATTCTTCCAAATTCCTGACGAAAGCGGGAATGCCGGTGACCATGTGCCGCCTCAACCTGGTGAAAGGACTGGGACCGGTGTTGCAGATCGCTGAAGGCTGGACAGCCACTTTCCCCGACAAAGTGTTCGATGTCATTGATAAACGTACGGACAAGACTTGGCCTTCCACGTTCTTTGTGCCGCGTGTTACCGGACAGGGACATTTCAAGGATGTCTATTCGGTAATGAATTATTGGGGAGCGAATCACGGCGCGATCAGCTACGGCCATATCGGCGCAGACCTCATCTCGTTGGCTTCCCTCCTCTCCATTCCGGTATGTATGCACAATGTGGACGAAGACGCCATCTTCCGTCCTGCTGCCTGGAATGCATACGGTTCGGATCCGGAAGGTTCCGACTACCGAGCTTGCGCTGCTTACGGTCCTCTGTATAAATAACTTGTCATGCGATTGCTATTAAAAACAGGTTGTTTCCTGTTTTGCTTGGTGATGATTGCCGCCTGTCGGTGGCAATCGTCTTCGGAGGCTGAATCCGGGTTGCTCTCCGGTTTGATGAAGCCGATCGACGGCAGGAGTTACCGCTCCACATCTACCTGCATCGATACCGCTACCGGTAAACCCGTGGCTAGCAATGCCGATAATTCCCGAATCAAACCCGGCGACACCAAAGTGGTGCTGGAGGCGAAAGGGCCCGGCGTGGTGACGCATCTGTGGTTTACGTTCCTGGGAAAAGGCCGACACCCCTGGGCGCCCGATGGCTCTGCCACCCACCAGGAGATGTTGTTGCGCGTATTCTACGACGGTAGCGCCACCCCCGACATCGAAGTGCCGTTCGGCGATTTCTTTGCTAATTGCTTCGGCGAACGCAGCGAAGTCATCAGCCTGCCGATCGTGGTAGAAGATGCTGATTCTTACAATTCTTTCTGGCCGATGCCTTTCCGTAAATCCATCCGCATCGAAGTAGTGAATCAGAGTAAAACAAAAAATATAAATCTACTCTATTATAATATAGATTGGATCTATAAGAAGTCGTTGCCGGACAATACGCCGTATTTCTATGCGTATTATCGACAGGAATACCCGCAAAAAAACGGCGACGACTACCTGATTTTGGAGACGCAGGGCAAAGGCCATTATGTCGGAACGGTATACGCTGTGCGCACCCGCAGTCCGCAATGGTTCGGCGAAGGAGATGAAAAGATCTATATCGACGGCGAAAAGGAACCTTCCATCTGGGGCACCGGTACGGAAGATTATTTTCTGTCTGCCTGGGGATTGAAAAACGGGGTGACTACGCCGTTCTTCGGAACGGTCTTTTTCGATCACGGCACCTTGGGCGGGCGGACTTCCGCGTATCGATGGCACCTCTCCGATCCGATCGTCTTTGAAAAGAGCATCCGCGTCACGATCGAACATTATGGTTGGATTTCGGAGGATGAGACGGCCGGACGCAAGAAGCACAGTTTTGAAGAACGGGAAGACGACCTGGCGACGACCGCTTTTTGGTATCAGACAGGAAAACCGGCGTACAAAGGTCCGGTGCCGGATGCCGAAGAACGGGTATTGCCTGTGATTGATCTGGTGTTTCCTGCTGCCGCAGTGATCGAAACCGGCGGATGCAAAGGCGGTACGGGACAGGTGCAACGGAATCTGGATTTCTATCTCGACGGACAACTGTTTTTTACTCCTAAGTCGGAATTTGCGGTCGTGGAAATTCCTTTTCACGTAGAAAAGAAAGCGCCTCGCCGGTTGTTGCTGAGCATGACGCAAGCCCCGGATTACGGCATCTGGCAAGCGGCGCTGAACGGCATCCCGTTGGGACAACCGCTCGACCTGTATCACCCACAGGTCAAAGCCTTGGAATGCCATCTGTTGGATTTCTGGCCGGACCCCGGCGATTATACGCTCTCGTTGAAGCTCGTCGGCAAAAACAAAAACTCAGACGGCAAACTGCTGGGCATCGAATCCGTCCGTTTGCGCGAACGCCGTCCCCGTGTAGCAAATTATGCTTTCGATATCGATGACGATTGGCGCAAAGATCCTAAACTCTATTATTAAACAAATTAATTATTAAAACATGAAAAAGATTCAATTAACGATACTGTTTGGTATCACTTCGCTGTTATTCCTGTGTGCCAATACTTGTTTTTCACAAACGACCGTTTCGATCGAATCACTATTGAAAGAAATGACCAACCGGAGCGAATTGGCCAAATATCCCGATCCGGCATTTACCTGTAAACAATTCAGTAGTTATGACCGAGGTACGGTAGCAAAAGACAAACCCGGATGGTTCGCTAATGACGACCGCTCGATGTTTCTGCGTGTAGAAAAAAATAACGGTCGCCGAGAATTTGTGATGATGGACACCGAAGGACCCGGCGCTATCGTCCGTTTCTGGATGACGTTTGCAGGGAAAGATTGCGGACAGGGCACCATGCGTATCTATGTAGATGACTATTCCCAACCGGCAATCGAAGGAAGCGCGCTCGACATCTTGAGCGGTACACTCGTTACGACCGAACCGTTGGCGACTTCCGTTTCTTCACTGACACCGTATCAAAATCGGGGACACAACCTGTATTTCCCGATTCCTTACGCCCAGCGCTGCAAGGTGACATACGAAAGCGTAAACCTGCGAGAAGACGATCCGGGTGCCCGCAAATCGGGGACGGAAGCGGTGTATTATAACATCAATTACCGCACCTACCAGCCCGACGTGAAAGTGGTATCGTATTCGGCAGCAGAGATGAAAAAGCATAAATCGCTGATTGCAAAGGTTCAAAAACAACTGCAGGGAGAAAAGCCCGATGCCGGAAAACTGAAACTCAAGCAGATTCCGCTCAATGCAACACTACAGGCAGGCGACAGCAAGTCATTTGTAATCAAAGGATCCTATTCGGTTCAACAATTGTGCATGGCTATCCATTCCGACAATCTGCCGCAGGCTTTGCGCTCGACTGTCCTGGAAATCGCTTTTGACGGCGAAACGACGGTCTGGTCGCCTGTGGGCGATTTCTACGGCATCGGTTATATGCCGTTATATACCAATACCTGGTATACGCATGTGGAAAAGGAAGGCCTGATGAGCGCTTATTGGGTGATGCCTTTCGAAAAGGAATGTGTGATTACCTTGCATAATTACGGCGACCGGCAGGTGGTTGTTTCTGATGCTGTTGCAGGATATGCCGCTTGGAAATGGGACGCGCGTTCCATGCACTTCGGGACAACCTGGCAACAATACACGCATGTGTATGCCGGTCCCGGCGATCTGGCTCAGGATCTGAATTTCGCCGATCTTCAAGGCAAAGGCGTATATGTCGGCGACGATGTGGCATTGTTTAATACCACCCATGCCTGGTGGGGCGAAGGCGACGAAAAAGTGTTCGTCGATGGCGAGACATTCCCTTCGCATATCGGAACAGGTTCGGAAGACTACTACGGCTATGCCTGGGGACGTCCGGAAACTTTTACCGACCATCCCTTCATCGCACAACCGCAAGGGACAGGCGCGAACGCTGCGGAATTTGCCGTCAATACCCGTTTGCGGGCTTTGGACAAAATTCCTTTTACCTCTTCCATCCAATTCGACCTGGAATTGTGGCATTGGTCGCACACGCGGATCAATTACGCTCCGATTGCCTTCTGGTATATGCTGCCGGGTGGACGGAAAGCGACGCCAAACGATGTTGCCGGCGCCAAAGAACCGGTAGCGACACACCGGAAATCGATTTATTCTCCGGCGCTTCGGTTGACAATGGAAGGCGAAAACCTAATACCGGTCAATTTGCCGCCCAACAAGATAGAATTTCAAACACACCTCCCCGAATTGTGGAGCGATGGCATGCAGATCTATTGGAGAGAAATCACCAAAGGTGATCGCGGCGATTTTGAATTTGAATGTGATTTCCCCGGCAGCTATTTGTTCCGGATACTTTTTACGATTGCGCCCGATTATGGACAATTCAATATTTATTTGAACGGACAATTGCTGGCTCGCGATGTTGATTTATATCACCCCAAGGTGTCTGTCAAAGAAATTGCGTTTGGACAAGTGCCGCTACGACGGGGCGTCAATAAGATTTCCGTAGAACTGACCGGTTATCCGAAGCAATTGCAGAAAAGTTGTTTCGGTATCGACCGGCTGACTTTTGAAAAACCTTGATAAGTTATTTTGATCAAATAAGATGAAGCATAATCAATATGTGATCGGCATGGACTTCGGTACCGATTCGTGCCGTGCGTTGATCATGGATGTGGCGGAGGGCGCGGAGATCGCTACTGCGGTGAAATATTATCCGCGTTGGGCGAAAGGATTGTATTGCAGTCCAAAAGATAATCAGTACCGGCAACATCCGTCGGATTACATCGAGACGATGGTCGATGCGGTGAAAGAGGCGCTCTCCAAATCCCCCGAAGGGACTTCCGAGCGGGTGATCGGCATGGCATTTGATACCACAGGATCTACTCCCGCGCTGACCGACCGGAACGGGACGCCGCTGGCCCTGTTGTCGGAGTTTGCCGACAACCCCAATGCGATGTTTATCCTTTGGAAAGACCATACGGCAATCGTCGAAGCTGCAGAAATCAACGAGAAAGCCAAACAATGGGAGGTCGATTATACGGCTTACGAAGGCGGGATCTATTCTTCAGAATGGGACTGGTCGAAAGTGTTGCATGTGTTGCGTGCAGACTCGTCTATCCGAAAAGCGGCCTATTCTTGGGTGGAACATTGCGACTGGATGCCGGGGCTGCTGACGGGAAACACCAAACCGGAAACAATCTTCCGAAGCCGTTGCGCCGCAGGGCATAAAGCGATGTGGCACGCGTCGTGGAACGGACTGCCGTCGGAAGCGTTCCTGTCGTCCCTCGATCCGCTGTTGGCGGGTTTCAGGGAGCATCTGTACACCGAAACTTATCCGAGCGACACAAAAGTCGGCTATCTGACCCCGGAATGGGCGGATCGACTGGGCTTGACCACCCAAGTGGCGGTGGCGGCAGGCGCGTTGGATTGCCATTTCGGCGCTGTCGGCGCACAGATCAAGCCGGGCGCTTTCGTTCGGGTAATCGGCACCTCTACCTGCGACATCATGGTCGTCCCTTACGAGGAAATGCAGGGACGGCTGATACCGGGCATCTGCGGACAGGTGGACGGCTCGGTCATTCCGGGCATGATCGGATTGGAAGCGGGTCAATCGGCTTTCGGCGATGTCTATGCCTGGTTCAAACAGTTGCTGCTTTGGCCGTTTAAGACGCTGGTGGCTTCTTCCGAGTTACTGGATCCGTCCGCAAAAGCCACATTGACCGACTTACTCGATGTCGATCTCATCCCGGCATTGACCCAATGGGCGGAAAAAATCCCCATCGAAGAAAGCACACTGCTGGCAACCGACTGGCTCAATGGTCGCCGTACACCCGATGCCGACCAGCGGCTCAAAGGTACAATCACCGGCTTGACTTTGGGCACTTCGGCTCCGTTGATCTTCCGTGCTTTGGTGGAAGCGACGGCTTTTGGCTCGAAAGCCATCATCGACCGCTTCGTCGAAAACGGAATCACCATCAAAGAAGTGATCGGTATCGGCGGCATCTCGCAAAAATCGTCGTTCGTGATGCAAGTGCTGGCAGATGTGTTGAATCGTCCGATCAAAGTGGCGAAAGCCGAACAGTCTTGTGCACTCGGCGCAGCCATGTTCGCCGCCGTCGTCGCAGGCGCTTATCCCGATATTTCCCAAGCACAGGACGCGATGGGGCAGGGGTTTATGAAAGAATATACCCCCAATCCGCTTCATCAGGAACATTACCGTCGCGCCTACCAAAAATATCTGGAGATAGGGACGTTCTCGGAAAAAATTTGATGAAGTGTAAATGTATTTTTACATTCATTGTTAATCTGCAAACTTTTTTTGATCGATGTCGATGAATTTTCCTTATCTTTGCCGAAAATATGTTAAAGATGCTACCTTTAACCAACATACAGAATCTTCGGTCAGGAAAAGAATCGGCATTGCGGGAGTTGTATACGGCCTTTTTCCAAACCTTATGTGTGTTTGGAAATCGATTTCTGAAGGATGATGCGGCAGTTGCCGACATCGTCCAGGAAGTCTTTATCAAAGTATGGGATCGTCGAATGGATTTTCACGAAGCCTATTCTTTGCGCTCGTTTATGTATGTCTCCGTGCGGAATGCCTGTCTCAATCACCTGCGCGATCAAAAAGACATGCTGCAAATTTCCCTCTCCGATACCCTGACGGAAGAATTTGTAGAAGCGGAAGAGATTTTTGTGATTGAAGAAGAAGTACACCGCATGATTCGCAACGAAATCGACGCCCTGCCCAAAGCGATGAAAAAGGTGTTTGACCTCACCCTCATGGATATGTCCATCGCCGAAATCGCCACTGTGTTGGATCTTTCCGAAAATACCGTGCGCAATCAACGGGCACGCGCTCGCGAAATCCTCCGCAAACGGCTTCAAGACAAATTATTCTTATTATTCCTGTAATCGTAGAGACGGTACATGCACCGTCTCTACATTGCGATTTTTACCTTTTTCACCGTCGTCGCACCGCTTGCCAGCCGTACCTGCACGATGTAGACGCCCTGCGCCGTCGCGGGGAGCTGCATTGTGAACGACT
>JAISUK010000059.1 GCA_031272075.1 Dysgonamonadaceae bacterium | reverse complement strand
GCTTGATTTATGATGCAACGTATTGCGCGACAATACATTCCGATAGTTGTATATGAGCGATTGAGGTTGAGCATATATTTTTCGTAGCGTTTCAGCCAATCGACTGTAACTGCCGTAATCTGAATGTTTTTACCTGCAAATTTTTCAATGCTGGTTAGCACGTCTTTATAGTAGATATGGCTGCCGACTTGGTTGTTTTCGAGCAGTTCGTTGATTTTGTTTGTGAATGCAGTGTTCAGGGTGTCGGTAACGCCATCTTTGGAATACTTAAACATAATCGTTTTTTTGTGTATGTTCCCAAAAATTGGACACACAATTTGCACACAAAGGTAGTGATTTTTTATAAATAAATACAAGCAGAAAAAATCAAAATTTCTATATCTTTTAAATATCAGTAAAATAAAAATTTGATAAAATAGAAGAAAACAAATAAAACGTATGGTGGTACGACTCATAATCAGGGAGTCCTAGGTTCAAGCCCTAGTGGGACCACTTTGAAACAGAGAGGTTTGCAAGAAGTTGCGAGCCTCTTTTGGTTATTATTTACAAATTTTCAACTTTCAACTTTCAACTTTCAACTATTATAACTACTTTCGCGGCTGGAAATAACAATCAATAATAATAATTTGTAGTAAGTAATGAGAAAATGGCGAGTTGAAGATTCGGAAGAATTGTACAATATCAAAGGTTGGGGATTGGATTATTTTTCGGTCAACGAACGTGGACATATCACGGTGACTCCGAAAAAGGGGGCTGCAGCGGTCGACCTGAAAGAGTTGATGGACGAACTGACATTGCGGGACGTCTCCGCTCCGCTGTTGGTGCGCTTCCCGGATATTCTGGACAACCGGATTGAAAAGATCTCTAATTGCTTTAAGATCGCTGCAGAAGAATACCATTACGATGCACAGAATTTTATTATTTATCCGATCAAAGTCAATCAGATGCGCCAAGTGGTGGAGGAGATCGTAAGCCATGGGAAGAAATTCAACATCGGGTTGGAAGCCGGATCGAAACCGGAATTACATGCCGTACTGGCCATCAATACCGATGAGAAATCACTGATTATCTGTAACGGATATAAAGACGAAGACTATATCCAGTTGGCATTGCTGGCGCAAAAGATGGGGAAACGGATTTTTTTGGTAGTGGAAAAATTGAACGAACTGAAACGCATCGCCGAACTATCGAAGAAACATAAGATTCGTCCGAATATCGGCATCCGGATCAAATTGGCGAGTGCAGGTAGCGGTAAATGGGAAGATTCGGGCGGCGACGTCAGCAAATTTGGATTGTCGTCGAGCGAACTGCTGGAAGCGCTTGACTTTCTCGAAAAAAACAAATTGGAAGATTGTCTGAAATTGATCCATTTCCACATCGGAAGCCAAGTAACCAAAATTCGCCGGATAAAAAACGCCTTGCGAGAAGCCTCGCAATTTTATGTGCAGTTGCGTAACCTCGGCTATCAGGTGGAATTTGTCGATATCGGCGGAGGACTGGGCGTAGATTACGACGGCACACGGTCTTCAGGCAACGGAAGCAGCATGAACTATTCCATTCAGGAATATGTGAATGACTCCATCTCGACGCTCGTGGACGTATGTGTCAAAAACGGGATTCCTCAACCCAATATCATCACCGAATCGGGTCGTTCGTTGACCGCTCATCATTCGGTGCTGATATTTGAAGTATTGGAAACCACTACCCTCCCCGAATGGAACGAAGAAGATGTCTTGCCCGACAATGCCCACGAACTGGTGAAGGAATTGTATAAATTATGGGATGAGATGAATCATCCACGACTGATTGAGACCTGGCACGACGCACAGCAAATACGCGAAGAAGCCCTGGATTTGTTCAGTTTCGGGCATCTGGATCTGCTGACACGTGCACAGACGGAACGGCTATATTGGTCGATAGCCCGCGAAGTTTATCAAATGGCCAATGAAATGAAGCATGCCCCTGAAGAATTGCGCAAGATTTCCAAAATGTTGCCAGATAAATATTTTTGCAATTTTTCATTGTTTCAATCATTACCCGATTCCTGGGCAATAGATCAGGTATTCCCGATTGTGCCGATCTCACGACTGGATGAGAAACCGACGCGAACAGCTTCGCTTCAGGATATCACCTGCGATTCGGATGGAAAGATCGACAGTTTTATCAATATGAAAAATTATACCTACCACCTGCCCGTACATACTTTGAAAGGGAAAGAGTCGTATTATGTCGGTGTGTTTCTGGTTGGTGCCTACCAAGAGATTTTGGGAGATCTGCACAATTTGTTCGGCGACACGAATGCCGTACATATCTCCGTGAATAAAGACAATTACGAGATTGAGCAAGTTATTGATGGTGAAACGGTTGCGGACGTGCTTGACTACGTACAATACAATCCTAAAAAACTGGTGCGAACGGTCGAATCCTGGGTGACATCTTCGATGAAAGCAGGCAAAATCTCCGTTGAAGAAGGGCGTGAATTTCTGTCGAACTACCGTTCGGGATTGTACGGGTACACTTATCTGGAATAAAGATGCGTTGATCCGGATTTTCCGGCTGGACAAACAGGCTTTTAAAAGCAAAAAAACCTGTGGTATGCCTTTACATACAACAGGTAATTTAGTGATAATTAATTGTTTAAAACAAGTGTCCCCGCAGGGGCTCGAACCCTGGACCCAATGATTAAGAGTCATTTGCTCTACCAACTGAGCTACGGAGACTGATTTTCCGGGTGCGAAAGTACAAATATATCCCCAAAACGCCAAATCTTCGGAGAAAAAACTCGTTCATTCGCGATTATTCCAGTTTATGAATCACCAGTCCCGAACGCAATTTCGGTTCAAACCAGGTGGTTTTCGGAGGCATGATATTGCCACTGTCGGCAATGGCCATCAGTTGTTGCATTGTTACTGGATAAAGCGCCAATGCCGCTTTCATCTCTCCGCTGTCCACCCGTTGTTTCAATGCTTCCAATCCCCGAAGTCCCCCGACGAAATCGATGCGCTTATCCGTACGCAGATCTTTCATCCCTAATAGTTTATTGAGAATTAAATCGGAAGAAATCGTGACATCCAACACGCTGATAGGATCATGATCGTCGTAAACGCCCGGCTTGGCGGTCAAGCGATACCAACACCGATCGAGATACAAGGAAAAATCATGCAATTGTTGTGGCCGATAGATTTCCACTCCTTTCTTTTCCACAATGAAATCGTCTTCCAGCGATTGAAGGAAATCAGCAGCCGACAGGCCGTTCAGATCCTTGATCAACCGGTTGTAATCCATAATTTTCAATTGATTGGCTGGGAAACAGACCGCCATAAAATAATTATATTCTTCTTTACCGTTGTGATGCGGGTTATTTTTTGCTTTCTCAGCGCCGACCAATGCTGCCGCTGCCGTGCGGTGATGCCCGTCGGCGATATATAAATAAGGAATAGCTGAAAACAATGCTGTTATCCGGCTCACGACTGTCGCGTCGTCAATCAGCCAGAAACGATGACCGAAACCGTCGGCAGCAATAAAATCATACTCCGGTTCTCCCTGCGTAATCCGATTTACAATCTCATCCAGTTCAGGATGATCGGGATATGCAAAAAATACCGGCTCAACATTCGCATTCGTATTACGTACATGTTTCATCCGATCCTCTTCTTTGTCTTTGCGAGTCAATTCATGTTTCTTGATGATTCCATTCAGGTAGTCCGAAACACAAGAACAGACCACGAGGCCAAATTGCGTATGTGTCCCCATTGTTTGGGCGTAGACATAATACATCTCCTTTTCGTCCTGTTTCAACCATCCTTTTTCCTGAAATTTTGCAAAATTCTCGACCGCTTTGGCATACACTTCGGGAGCATGTTCGTCAATCCCTTGCGGAAAATCAATTTCAGGTTTAATTATGTGATACAATGATTTCTCATTGCCTGCCGCTTCACTCCGTGCCTCGTCCGAATTTAACACGTCATAAGGACGGGAAGCTACTTGCGACGCCAGCTCTTTCGGAGGGCGCAATCCCTTGAAGGGTTTAATAATTGCCATAACTATTTTTGTTTAATAATATCGTTTTCTTACTTTGAAAGCATGTCAATTCACAAGTTCTTCCAGTTTCATCGTTGCAACTGTCCATTCTTCCATCGTATGGTTCAAGGATTTCTGCAACTCATTGTGTTTCTGTAGGAGCTCATTGGTCACTCGCTCAGGTTGCATCAACACGTTTTCGATTGCCTTCATTTCCTTCTCTATGTTTTCAATCAATTGTTCTTTTTCTTCCACCGCTTTTTCCCAGCGGCGTTGAAGTCGTTGTCGTTCTTTTCGTTCTTCATAAAGCATTTTGCTTTCTTTAGACGAAGGGCTCTGGACTTCCTGGACGGTGGTGGAGAGGGGCTTCCGTTCCAATTCGGTCAGATTTTCAAGTTTCTTTCGTTCCAGGAACTCGCGTATTCCGCCTAAATGCTCTTTGACCTGCTGATTGCCGAACTCATAGACCTTGTCCACCAATCCGTCTAAGAATTCTCGGTCGTGAGAAACGACGATCAATGTGCCGTCAAAAGATTTCAATGCTGCTTTCAGCACATCTTTTGAGCGCATATCCAAATGGTTTGTCGGTTCATCCAGGATAAGGAAATTCACCGGTTCCAGCAATAGTTTGATCATCGCCAGCCGTGTACGTTCGCCTCCAGAGAGAACATCGACTTTTTTATCGGAAGCCTCGCCGCCAAACATGAAAGCGCCCAGAATTGTCCTGATTTTAGTTCGGATATCCCCAACCGCCACATGGTCGATTGTCTCGAATACTGTCAACTCTTTATTCAACAAATCGGCTTGATTTTGAGCAAAATAGCCTATCTTTATTCCATGACCCAGTTGCAATTGCCCCGAGAACGGAATTTCGTTCATGATACATTTCACCAAGGTGGACTTGCCTGCTCCGTTTTTACCGACAAATGCCACGCTGTCGCCCCGATTGATCGTCAGGTTCACATGCTTAAAGACCGTATGGTTTCCGTAATCTTTCCTTACGTCCTCCATTATTACCGGATAAGCTCCTGACTGTGGCGCCGGAGGAAACTTCAGACGGATATGTGAATTGTCTATTTCGTCAATTTCAATCCTTTCCAGCTTGTTTAATTGTTTGATTCGACTTTGCACCTGCACCGCTTTTGTCGCTTTGTAGCGGAACCGTTCGATGAATGCTTCCGTATCTTCAATCTGTTTTTGTTGAGACTCGTACGCTCTAAGCTGTTGCTCATATCGTTCTTGCCGTAAGGTCACATATTTGGAATAGTTTACTTTATAATCGTAAATTCTCCCTAACGAAATCTCAATGGTTCGTTGCGTTACCGCATCGATAAATGCACGATCGTGGGAGACAATGATCACCGCTCCAGCCGTATTCACAAGAAAATTTTCCAACCATTGGATGGATTCAATATCCAAGTGATTCGTAGGCTCGTCCAGCAACAGGAGATCCGGATTTTTCATCAACAATTTCGCCAACTCGATTCGCATCCGCCACCCGCCGCTAAACTCGCTCGTCGGACGATTGAAATCGGAACGCAGGAATCCCAAACCCATCAATGTGCGTTCAATTTCGGCTTGAAAATTCATTCCGCCTTCCAGCAACAGTTGTTCGTTCAGTAACGACACTTTCTCTATCAACTTGGCGTAGGTTTCCGATTCATAATCACTTCGCTTTGTCAATTCGAGGTTCAGCCGTTCTATCTCCGCTTTCTTCCGCAGAAGTGGTTCAAATGCCAACGACACTTCTTCGCTCACCGTCTGTGTGTCGGAGAAAATCAATTGCTGTGGCAGATAACCGACAGTCGCATCTTTCGGAAGTATTACTTTCCCGCGAGTCGGCTCCTGAAGGCCGGCCAACAGCCTCAGTAAAGTTGTTTTCCCCGCACCGTTTTTACCGACCAGTGCAATTTTATCCTTTTTGCCTACCACAAAACCGATGGTATCAAACAACGTAAAACTACCGAACTCGACGGTTAATTCCTCTACCAGATACATTAAAATAATTTAGCAGGATACTCGCCTTGCTCTACCAACCGATTGATTTTGTCCACTACGCTTTGCCGGTCGTCGGTATAAGTTACTCCAAACCATTTCGATGGCGTTTCCAGCACCTTCACTACCGCCTTGCCTGTAATAACCAGCTGGTTTACAGCCAGCGGGATGAAAAATTCCGCTTTGATGTTGTTGCTGTTTTCTTTCAAAAAATCCGTGAAAATGGCTTCGGAATAGTCAAAATATTCGGGCGTGAACCCCCACATATTCATGGAGACAGGGGTATTTTCTGCAATCGGCACGAGCTGTTCGTCGTTGTCCTTGTATTTGATGCAACCGTCCGTATCACGGATGATGTAAGTACGCTCCACGACCGAGGTCAGGTTATTATCCTGATCTTTCTCGCAAATTCCACGCGCTACCGAACCTTTTTCCGAGAGCGTATTCCCGACCTGATAGCCGATCATACAGTAATGATTTTTCTGCCCATCCAGTCCGGATAAATATTCAGCCAGGATCTTAAAACTTTCCCTGCCATAGAAATCATCGGCATTGATCACTGCAAACGGCTCTTTGATCACATCTTTACCCATCAGCAGTGCATGGTTGGTGCCCCATGGCTTCACTCGCTCCGGATTCAACTGAAATCCTGCAGGCAGGTATTCTAATTCCTGAAACACCAATTCAACCGGAATGACATGCTCGTATTTTTTTATGATTTTCTCGCGAAAATCCTGCTCAAACGAATGTCTGATGACAAAAACGACTTTCCCAAATCCTCCACGGATGGCATCGTAAATGGAATAATCCATGATCGTTTCGCCATTCGGACCCAGTCCGTCAAGTTGTTTTAATCCCCCATATCGGCTGCCCATGCCGGCTGCCAAAACAAATAATGTTGGTTTCATCTACTCATAATTTTAGATGTACAAAGGTACGCATTAAAAAGCAGGAAAGAAAATTTTATTTGGAATAACGCGCGGCAACGACGTTCCAATCGACAATATTCCACAGCGCATTGATATGATCTGCACGTTTGTTTTGATAATCAAGGTAATAAGCATGCTCCCAGACATCAAACACCAGCAAGGGCTCAAAACCGTCGCGCAGGGGATTGCCCGCATTACTTTCTTTGCGGATACTGAGTTTGCCGGCTCCGTCTTTCACCAACCAAGCCCAACCCGATCCGAAAATGGATACGGCGGCATTCCCAAATTCTTTCTTAAAATTCTCAAAATCACCGAATTGCTCATTGATTTTTGCTGACAGTTCATCCGCAAGGACTTTCGTGCCTTTTGGAGAAAATGAGTTGAAATAAAAAGTATGATTCCATACTTGTGCTCCATTATTAAAAATGGCGCCATCGGCGTTCTTAATAATCGTTTCCAACGACGCATTTTCAAAAGGCGTGTTCGGAATTAAATTATTGAGATTGTTTACATAAGTAGATAAATGTTTGCCAAAATGAAACTCAATTGTTCGTTGGCTGATTGCCGGCTCTAAGGCATCTATTCCGTAATTTAACTGAGGCATTTCAAATTTCATAGCGTTACTTTTTTAATGAATAAATATAATGATCTAAAAAAAACTCTTTTTATTTAAACGCCTTTCTCCCTGTTTTTGTTTCAAGTGGAATTATTATTTTACAAGCAAAATTGAAGCGCTGTCGACTTCTCCCCCAACCGGTGGATTTAATTTTGTCAATTTAATTTCAATCCGCCGGATCTGCCGAAACTGCATCTTGATCTGCCGGACAATCCTTCCCGCCAGATGCTCAAGCAGTTTTGATGGAACGGCCATCTCATTTTTCACGATTGAATATATGGAAGCATAACTGACAGTATCCTCCAGACAATCCGATTCCGACGCCTTTGACAAATCCAAATACAGCTTGAGATCAACCGAAAAGAAAGCTCCAACATGCCGTTCTTCTTCCGACACACCATGAAACGCATAAAAGCGCATCCCCTCCAATATAATACAATTTTTTGACTTCATATAAAAGAATTTGCTACAAAAATAAAATTTAATTTGTTTCTCGGCAAACTTGTATTAATTTTGCTAAAAAAATAAAGTCATGTTTAAATCTAAGCAAATTATTACGACAGGAGTCACTCACAATTGTCTGGCAGCAGGCACTGTTGTGAAAGGGAATATCAAAGCGGAAGAAGATTTTCGCATTGACGGTGTGCTTGAAGGGAATATCGAATGTGTCGGTAAGCTCGTCATCGGTCCGAGCGCCGAAATTATCGGATCCATCCATTGCAGCAATGCGGAATTGATGGGAAAAATCAAGGGAAATATCAAGGCGCAGGGAACACTTTGTTTGAAATCTTCGGTCATTTACCAGGGAGATATCATTGCAAATAATCTGGAAATAGAGCCGGGAGCGACATTTAACGGCACCTGTACGATGACGGAAGTCACCTCCGGAGAGCTTTATCCTCAGGCTTGATCCCTTTCGCTGCCGGAAATCAACTCCCGGATTCCAACATTCAATTGTTCGGCTTCCAGCAGTTCTTCGATCGTCAAATGCATCCGATATCGCCAATAATGGTCAGGATCGGCAGGAATGTTGATGCGTTCGCTTTCGGCATCCGGCGCCCGCAGGTCCGCATCGATCGCAAGCCAGTCTTGCAATGGAATGATGACCAACATGGAAGGGGCGTTCAAATGATTGAAGAGGATCTGTCGGCATATTTCCGGAGGGCAAGTTTCGGGAGCGATGCCCTCCTGATTTAATACCTGATTATAATACCGTTGCGTCTTTTCTCGATTTTCTTTCCACCACCCCCTGATCGTAGCCATGTCGTGCGTGGAAGTCGTACATACGGAATGATACGGAAGCGCCTTAAGGTCGGTAAATTCCCGATTCATCTCCTTCGGCATCCGTTCTAATTCCAAACTCAATATCCTGAGTTTTCTCATGACTTCCGGCACCGACTGAGGAATCATGCCCAAATCTTCTCCACAAGCCAACATATCAGTACAGTTTGCCAAAGGACTTAGCCGTTTATATCCGCAAGTTTTCCAAAACTCGTTATGCCGCTGGTAAAAATAATCCCAAGACAGAAAATCGAATGCATACCGATCCGATTTTGAGAGTTCCCGGTAAACATACGAGGTTGAGGCAGCGATCCGCGGATGAAAATGATCCGATTTGCGGGGATCTTCAATAAACAAGACTTCATTGGCAATGGAGAGCAATCCTTTTTTGATTATTTCACTCTCGGAGTCGGTCTGACTTGAAAAGTGCGTCGCTATTTTCCGCTGGGAGTCGTAAGTCGACTTGAGCCGATAGTAATGCGAGCCGGCAGGTTGCAGAAATAGTTCGCTGACTTTTTCGGCATATTGCCCGAATATTTCCGACAAAAACCGTTCATTGATTCGAGGAATGGTATATTTTTCTTTGACAAAATCAAAACCTGTATGCTCCAATTCCGACGCCGACAACGGTAGCGCCGGGTTAAACCAACCGCAGAGGCCTTGCAGCGATTCGTACGGGATTTCCCAGATACGAAAAAAACCCAAGATATGATCAATCCGATATGCATCAAAATAATCCGCCATCCTACAAAAACGTTTCTTCCACCAAATAAAATTACGCTCTTCCATGATTTCCCAGTTGTAAGTCGGAAATCCCCAGTTCTGTCCGGTGGCGGAAAAATCATCAGGCGGGGCACCGGAAGACAATTGTAGATTAAAATAATCGGGATCTGTCCATGTTTCCACACTCCATTTAGCGACTCCGATGGGAATATCACCCTTCAATATCAGACCGTTAGCATGCGCATAATCACGCGCTTCCGACAATTGTTTATGCAAATGGTACTGTAAATAATAATGCAATGCAATCTCATCGTAATGAGGAGATTGACTGTCGCACAACTGTAGAATATCTGTTCGGTGATACCGGGCGTACTGTCCCCATTGATGAAAATCGGGCGTTCGGTATTTTTCCCGCAAAAAAGAATAGGCCGCGTAGGGCGTCAACCATTCCTTGTTTTCATCGAAAAAACGGATAAAATCCGGTGAATTGAGCGTTTCTCTTCCTTCCTGCGCATACAATTCGTTGAAATACATCCATTTGTATTTGTCCACCTGTTCGTAATCGATATGGGTCAATCCATTCAATTCCTCCTGTTTTTGCCGATAGAAGGACATCCTGTCTTTGTTTTTCAGTTGGCCCATCTTGAAAAGATTCAGATAGAGCGGATGGAGCGCGTTCACCGAAAGGATATTATAAGGATAAGAATCTTTCCATGTATGCGTCATGGTCGTATCGTTGACAGGCAAGATTTGAATGATCCGCTGGGAAGTTTTTTTTGCCCAAGCGAGCATCAGGCACAGGTCGCTCATATCGCCTATCCCGAAACTGTCGTTCGAGCGCATTGCAAATACCGGCAGCACCAGGCCGGCGCATTTCCATTCCGGCTCACATTCCCGAAACTGCAATCCGGAAATAATACGTACTTCATTATCGCTCGACAAAGGGAGATTCAACATCCGGTCATCTCCTTTTTCCCAACTGATCAATGATTTATCCCTGTTGTCGAGAATACAGAATTTGTACGCTATGGGGTATGTCAGTTGCGAGGCATCAAACTCAATCCGCCATTCCGGGAAATGGGAGCAGTCCAATCTCGGTGATTTCCTGACATCCCAATTACCAAACAGCGCCTGATTTCCACAGATACCCAAACTCTGACCTCGACCTACACGTGGCGCCAATACTTTGATTACTATCTTTTTATTCGACTTTACTTTCGTGCCGGATGGATGTGAATGTGGATGAGCGAAGAAACTTTTAACAAAGGCGGAAGAATAATAGAGCTGATTTTGAGGCTTATTTTGCCAATAATCATATAGGAAATAGGCGCGATTTGTATTCCGGATATTCAAACGATGATTTTTCTGCCATTCCTCAAATATCAATTGATTATCCGAACTCAAAAAATAGCGATATTCAAAGTGGATGGCCTTGTCGGGGAGTTCGATGGTTAACGACCAATTCCCGTCGTCTTTATAACTCATCGGACAGGCTTTTGAAACATTCCAAGAGCCTAATTCGGGGATCGACCCTGTGATATAGAGGGTTTGTCCCCAAACTGTATGAAAATTGATATTAAAGCTAATCTTCACACCCCACTCATATTAAATCATTCAGACTCATCTTTTATACTGCAAAAATACATAAATAATTTTAATCCGTATCGGATTTGCGAGACGCAGAAACTATCTTTTAAGCATCTCCTCGATATCTTTCATTTTTATTCTGAATCCTTTATCAATGTCGAGGCTATCCTGCACCGCTTTGCAAGCATACAAAACTGTGGCATGATTGCGTTTCCCGACAATATTTCCGATAAGCGAATACGAATAATCCGTATATTTTTTGGATAAAAACATCATGACCTGGCGCGCTTGCACAATTTCTCTTTTGCGCGATCTGGAATGGACGGCATCGAGCGTGATTTTGAAATAATCACTGACAATATGCTGAATCTTTTCCACCGTAATTTTTTGCTGGGACGCCGACAGCGTGACAAATTTTTCAATGGTGCTCGTAGCCAATTCCATGTCTATCTTCCGATTGTACACCAACGACTGCGCCACCAACGAAGTAACGATCCCTTCGAGGTCGCGCACATGATTTGTGACATGCTCGGCGATATAGTTGATAATATCCGGCGCGATATTGAGTCCGTCTTGCTTCACTTTGCTCGACAAGATTTTTTTACGGAGTTCGAGATCCGGTTTGTCCAGTTCAGCAATCATTCCCCATTTGAATCGGCTAATCAGGCGTTCTTCCAAGCCTTGTAATTCGACAGGCGGCTTGTCGGAAGTCAAGATGATTTGTTTGCCGAGCAAATGCAGATGATTAAAGATATGAAAATAGGTATTTTGCGTCTTTTCTTTTCCTGCAAATTCCTGGATGTCATCAATAATCAAGACATCTACTCCCTGATAAAAATTGACAAAATCGTTCGAGGTATTTTTGAGCACCGCGTCGGAGAACTGCACTTGGAATAAATGGGAAGAGATATACAGCACCTTCTTTTCGGGGAAGCGCTTCAGGATTTCCGTTCCGATGGCGTGACACAAATGCGTTTTCCCTACTCCCGAAACTCCATATATAAAAAAAGGATTAAACGAAGTCTTCCCGGGATTCTCAGACACTGCTTTTCCAATAGCACGAGCCAGTTTGTTGCTGGTTCCTTCAAAAAAGTTGTCGAAAGAAAAACGCATATTGAGGTTGGGATTCCAATCACGAGCAGTTGTTTCCACCAGATTTTTCGGCGATTTATTGAGACCTTTGGGAGAACCAAAATCTTGTTTCACCGCATTGGTACTGACGCCTTGAATCGTTGTCGCTCCCCCTTTCTGCTTGCTGTCAACTATCACCCTGTAGTTCAATTTGATACCTGCTTTCCCGATGATTCGGGCAAGCGCTGCATGAATCAAATCGGCATACCTTTCTTCCAAAAATTCATAGAAGAAATGCGACGGCACCTGAATGGTAAAGGCGACATTGTCATACTTTAAGGGTACTATCGGTATAAACCAACTGTTATAAATTGTTTCCGGAACATTATCTTTGATAATCTTCAAACAATCATTCCACAAATCTACATGTTTAGAATCCACAGTTAAAATTAAAAAAAATTTTAGTAACTAAATTACAATAATTTAAAGATATTCGGATTAAAAAGATAAGGCTTAAAGTTGATTCTCTATTTTATTCCGTAATGCCATACAAAGTTTGAAAAAAAAAAAGAAACAAAAAAGGCCTTTCTTAAGATTTTTATAATCGATCGGGATGATTATTTGATTTTCAGTTGATTAAAGTCAAAAGATTAAACCACATTCCAGATCTCTTTTATTTTTCTGAAAATAAGATTGTTAAGATTTTTCTTCACAAAATTTGAAGTCAATTTCCTCAACGAGGCAACCACCTTAGACCTAATCTAAATCGAACTTTGCGGATAATTAAAAAAAAAATCGCCGAATGAGATAATTTAGATTAGATCTAAATTAAAAAACAGAAAAATGGACATACCGTTTCGGATTCTTTCTCAAATCTTCTAACAACAGCGATGCATTATTGGCCGTGCTGTTGAGATTGTCATACAATTGTCTGTCGTTCATCAATAACCCCAAACTGCTCTCTTTGTTATTGAATTGAGAAGTGGCCATTTCCATATTTTTCACAGTAGCATTTACCAGATTCATGGTCGACTGGAGGTCAACTTTATTCAAGTTGTCAGTCAGTTGCGAGACATTGGAAGAAATCGTGCGAAAATCGCGCAAGATTACGGGAATATCATTCGATACGATTTTGTTCAATTCGCCGGAAGTCATTTCCAGATTAGCCGTGATGCGGGAAATGTTGTCAAGCGATTCAAAAAATACCGGATGCGCGACAATTTTTTGTATACTATATAATATAGTATCCAACCTCGGCAGCAGGTCTTTCATTTGCGGAAGCAACTCTTCGGCCACCTGTTCCATCATTCCGAGTTTCATCACACCTTCAATCGTATCGCCCACATGACAATAACTGGTGACATGGGTATTCAGCTTAAAAGAGAGGCTGGCGCCGCCCGTCAAGCTGGAAGACAGTTCGACATAACTCCCGACCTGCACTTTCATCCCTTTTTCGAGACTGATCAAGACGATAATATTGCCGGGATGTTCATAATCGTAGCGGATATCGTTCACCAATCCGACCTTGAATCCGTCCACATACACCGCGCAGGACTTCTGCAACTCGGTCACATTTGCCATTCTTACATAATAATGATTGGTGGGTTTAAAAATATTGATTCCTTTCAGAAAATTAAACCCGAAATAAAGGATAAACAAACTGATAATTGTAATTATGCCTATAATTACTTCTTTCGTAAAATATCGCTTCATGAAAACTGTATTATTATTTATTTATAATTTTGACGCCGTCCTTAAATTGAATAATGAATGCGTCTTTGAAATCTTTAATTAATGACTTTCGGATTTTGACTATTTCATCAAAATCGGAACTTTCGCCGAAAGTGTATTTATACAACCCCTTTTCAACATAATAATCCGCCTTATATCCCTTAAGTTCCGGAGCATTAGTCGACAGTTTTTTGTTTGCAGACAATATTTGCACTTTATAAATGACTTGACCCGACGTTTCGTTGCCAGATCGGGTGGAAGTGACAGCCGAATCGTTGTCGGCAGTCGGGACTTGCTCCTGAGCGCTCATGCCACTTTTACGGTCATAGTCTGCTTTATATTGTCCAAATGCTTTAACGATTGATTTTGCCAATTGTTGTTGTCCCGCTTTACTGCTCAAGTATTTTTCTTCCGCTTTGTTGGAAATAAATCCCAGTTCGATCAATACACTCGGCATGCCGGTGGTGCGAAGCACGAGGAATCCCGCCTGCTTGACGCCGCGATTATGCCGTTTGGAAGAATTGGTGAATTCGGATTGAATTTTAGAAGCTAAAAATATACTCTGCTCCACAAACTTGTTCTGCATGAACTCAAAGATAATGTATGATTCAGATGAATTGGGATCAAATCCTTCGTACTTCCTTTCGTAATCATCTTCCAATAAAATCACCGCATTTTCACGCTTTGCCACTTCCAGATTTTCATCCGACCGCGCCAATCCCAGGGTATAGGTTTCCGTGCCGTATGGCGTTTTGCTTCTGTTGGCATTGGTATGAATGGAGATGAACAGATCGGCTTTTGCTTTGTTAGCAATCTCCGACCGTTGGTCCAGTTCGATAAAAACATCTGTTTTACGGGTATACATCACGGTGACATCTGGATACGCTTTTTTGATATAATCTCCAACAAGCAGTGATACCGCCAGGTTGATGCTTTTTTCGTTTGAAGCAGATCCGATAGCGCCGTAATCTTTCCCTCCATGACCGGGATCAATAACCACAACAAAGGATTTATCCCCGACTGTGGATTGAACCGGCAGATGTACAACGGGAAACAATATAACGAATAATAGTATTGTTAATTTAGTCTTAGCCAATTTTTCTATCAATCATATTAATATCAGTCACAAAAATACTGTTTAATTCTATAAAATAAATAAAACTAAGTTCTAAAATTATTTAACGCCATGATAGGTGAGAATTTATTTCTATCTTTGTAGCCATTATTCATTGCCGATGATGCCGATTGAGATCATAAAAAAATACTATAAGGAAGGTAGCGATCTATACAATATATTATTGACACATAGCTTCTCCGTTGCCAATAAAGCGCTTTCAATCCTTCAAAACCATCCTGAATTTAATTTAGACAAGTCTTTTGTATATGAAGCTTCCCTGTTGCACGATATCGGAATCTTCCTGACCGAAGCCAAAGAAATCAATTGTTTCGGAGATTATCCTTATATTTGCCATGGATATCTGGGCAGCAATCTCCTGAAAAAAGAAGGATTTCCACGACATGCTCTTGTATGTGAACGACATACGGGGACAGGGCTCAGCAAAGACGAGATCATCATCAACAATTTGCCGTTGCCGCATCGTGATATGTTGCCGATCAGTTTGGAAGAGCAATTGATTTGTTTTTCCGATAAATTTTATTCCAAAACAAAATTGGAGAAAGAAAAAAGTATTGATAAGATCCGTAAAAATTTGGCCATATACGGCAACAGCGCTGTCGCTTGTTTTGACAAATGGTGTGAAATGTTTTTAGGCTAATCGGAATGAAGATTCTCAAGACACAAAAACATAACAGGCTATTTCCGTTTCTTTCGATCCTATTCCTTGCCTTGCCGTTTTATATCGTAAAAACGCAAGACAACGTGACGATGCAGGACAGAATTGAAAGACAGTCACCCGATTTGCCGAAACAAACTGTAAATGCTTTGTCACATGACACCATCACAGCGATTCCCGGCGATTCGCTTTCCACGGATGCCCTTGCGAACGATACCGTCCCCAACGACTCGCTCAATTCCAATGCCATCGACGCCCCAATCAATTATGAAGCATCCGATTCCATTGTCACCACCCTGAAGGATGGCAACCTGATCCGTTTGTACGGCAATGCCAAAGTTACTTACAAAGATCTGGAACTGACGGGAGAATACATCGAAATCGATGCCGATAAAAATCTTGTTTTTGCCACATTTGCTTTGGATTCGATCGGTGACGAGTTCGGCTACCCGGTTTTTAAAGATGCTGGTAATCAGTATGAAATGAAACGGATGTGGTATAATTTTAAAACAAAAACAGGTTACATCAGCGAGGTGATTACCGAGCAGGGAGAGGGCTATGTCACCGCGCAAAAAACAAAGAAAATGGGCGACGATGTTTTATTTATGCGCGACGGAAAATACACAACCTGCGACGAACACGATCACCCCCATTTTTATTTCAATCTGACGAAAGCCAAAGTGCGTCCGAAAAAGAATATCGTTACCGGCCCCGCATACCTGGTGCTCGAAGACGTGCCACTGCCGATTTTTGTCCCTTTTGCGTTTTTCCCTTTTACCAGCGATTATTCTTCCGGCATCATTCCTCCTTCGTACGGCGATGAGATGACACGCGGTTTTTCTCTGCGCGACGGCGGATATTATTTTGCTTTCAATGATTATGTTGACCTGGCCTTGACCGGAGAAATTTATACGAAAGGATCGTGGGGATTGAATGCCCGTTCTTCCTACCGCAAACGCTACAAGTTTTCCGGAGGATTCAACTCCAGCTATATCGTCACCAAAGTGGAAGATGTCTCCACAACAAAAGATTTCAGGATCGCATGGAACCATTCGCAAGACCCGAAAGCGAATCCTTTTCAAACATTCTCGGCAGGGGTAGATTTCGCCACATCCAGTTATAACAAGAACAGCGTAACCCAATTATACGGCCCGAACGCTACCGACAACACGAAATCTTCCAGTATCAATTTCACCAAGCGTTTTCCCGGAAGCCCACTGAGCATCAGTTTGAACGCGACGGTCAATCAGCAGTCGAGAGATACGTCGTTGAGCATGACTTTGCCCAACATGACCGTCACAATGAGTGAAATTTATCCGTTTCGCCGGAAAGAACAAATTGGAAATCCCCGTTGGTATGAAGCGATTCGGTTGAGTTATACGGGTTTGTTTATGAATAGCATTTCCAATGTCAAAGAGTATGACTTCATGAAAAAAAACCTGATCCGCGATTGGAGAAATGGCATGAAACATGACATTCCGATCAGCGCTTCTTTCAACTTATTGAAATACATCATCATCACTCCCAATGTCAATTATACCAGCCGTTGGTATACAACAAAAATCGACCAGGAATATGACCGCCTATCACAACGTGTTGTGCCTTCGGATACGACTTACGGGTTTTACCGCATCTACGACTACCGGGGCGGAGTCAGCATGAATACCAAATTATATGGATTCTTCAAACCATGGGGCATCTTCGGAAATTGGGCAAAAAACACGACGATTCGCCATGTCATCACGCCGAGCATCAGTTTTAGCGGCGCACCCGACTTCGGCGATCCCAGTTACGGATTCTATAAAGAACTGCGTTATTACGATCCCAACAAAATGAATGTCGATCACATGGATACCGTCGTTTATTCTCCTTATTCAAATGGTTTATGGGGCGTTCCGGGACGCGGAAAGACCGGATCGCTGAGTTTCCGCATCGAAAACAATGTCGAAGCCAAAGTCAACGGCCAGGATACCACAAAAAAATACAGCATCATCGACAATCTGGGACTAGGCATGAGCTACAACCTGCTGGCCGACTCCATGAAATGGTCAAACCTGAGCGCTTCGCTCCGGCTGAAACTCTCCAGATCGTTTACATTGAACCTGCAAGGTACTTTCGATACCTATACCTACAATGAAAAAGGTGTGCGGATCGATGTGCCGCGTTGGGAAGTCGGGAAAGGAATTGGCCGATTGATCAGCACCGGAAGTTCGTTTTCTTATTCCCTCAACAATGATGTCATCAAAAAATGGTTCGGAAAAGGTTCGGACGATTCGGGAACAAAAAAGAAACCCGAAGATGACTCCCTGGATTCGGAAGACGATGGAGAAGAAATGAACGTGGAACAGACTGCCACTGAGCCGAAATCGTTGCGGACAAAAAAAACCGATATCGGCGATTTCGATTCCGATGGGTACCTGGTCATGAATATCCCTTGGAATCTTTCGTTTAATTATTCCTTGAGCCTGGGGTATGACAACGCTAATTTCAATACAAAAACAAGGGAATACGGATATAAGATCACTCAAACATTGGGCCTCTCCGGAAATCTTACTCCTACCAAAGGCTGGAATTTCAATTTCAATACAAGTTATGATTTTGATTATAAGAAATTTGCATATATGCAATGCTCTCTCACCAGAAACCTCCATTGCTGGCAGATGACTGCAAGCATCATCCCCTTAGGCCCTTATCAGTCGTATAGTTTTACCATTTCGGTCAATTCTTCGCTGCTGAAGGACTTCAAATACACCCAAAGCAGCAACTACCGCGACGCACAACGCTGGGAGTAATTTCACGCTACCATTCAATCGGCGTTTGTCCGGTGCGAATCAGGTATTGATTCGTTTTGCTGAAATGCTTGTTGCCGAAAAATCCCCGGTGGGCCGACAACGGTGACGGATGCGGCGACCGCAGAACCAGATGCCTGGAAGTATCGATAAATGCCCCTTTACTCTGTGCGAACGAACCCCATAAAATGAAAACAACATGCTGTTTTGCATCATTGATGGCGTGAACAACAGCGTCCGTAAACTGTTCCCAACCTTTATGCTGATGCGATCCGGCTTGATGCGCCCTGACCGTTAATGTCGCGTTTAACAACAACACCCCTTGCCTCGCCCAACGTTCCAAGTTTCCGGTGACAGGTATCGAAGTTCCCAAATCGGAGGCTATTTCTTTGAAAATGTTCTGAAGCGATGGCGGAAACGGAACACCGTCGTTGACCGAGAAGCATAACCCATGCGCCTGCCCCGGCTCATGATACGGATCCTGTCCCAGAATGACGACCTTCACACGATCGAACGAGCATTGGTCAAACGCATTAAAAATCTGATTTCCGGGAGGATAAACAGTAAATGACTGGTATTCTTTCCGAACAAACTCGGTCAGATTATAAAAATACGGTTGATTAAACTCGTTATTCAACTGCTGTTTCCACGATGTTTCGATTCTTACATCCATATTGCATCAAAAGTTTCACAAAAGACTTGGGGATTTCGAGTTTTTTTGTACCTTTGATCCCTAATTGCAATCAATGGCCCCGTAGTTTAGTTGAATAGAACGGCAGATTCCGGTTCTGCAGGTCACAGGTTTGAGTCCTGTCGGGGTCACTGGAAGGTTGTCTGAATAACTCCTGCGAACGCGAAACCCATTTGCGCTTTCCGAAAATCCGTTCCAGATCGTCGGAATATATCACTTCCTTTTCCAACAACAACTCCGTCAATGTCTGATGCTGAGCGGCGTTTTCTTTCAACAGCAATTTGGCGCGGTCGTACTGTTCTCCGATTATCCTCATGATTTCTTTGTCAATCACCATCGCTGTATCATCGCTGTAAGGCTTGTTAAAGCCCCAATCTTGTCCCGTAGCATCATAATAGTTGAGATTAGGCAATTCTTTACTCATTCCAAAATAGACGACCATCGCATAAGCCTGTTTGGTTACCCGCTCAAGGTCATTGTAGGCGCCTGTAGAAATTTTTCCGAGACAGATTTCCTCGGCCGCACGACCGCCCAAAGTGGCGCACATCTCATCCTGCAATTGCTCGTAGGTAGTAATCTGCCTTTCTTCAGGAAGATACCAGGCCGCCCCCAACGATTTGCCGCGCGGAATGATGGTCACCTTAACCAGCGGATTCGCGTGTTCAAGTAACCAACTCAATGCTGCATGACCGGCCTCGTGCATGGCGATCGTTCGACGTTCTTCTATCGTAATAATCTTGGATTTCTTTTCCAAACCACCCACAATGCGATCCACTGCATTCATGAAATCCTCTTTCTGGACAAACTCTTTTCCATTACGCGCCGCAATCAGTGCAGCTTCATTACAAACATTGGCGATATCCGCTCCGGAAAATCCCGGTGTTTGACGGGCAAGAAATTCGGTATCAACAGTAGAATCGATCTTGATGTCCCGCAAATGGACAATAAAAATCTCTTTGCGGTCATTCAGTTCCGGCAAATCGACATTGATCTGACGATCAAAACGACCTGCGCGCAACAATGCCTTATCCAAAATATCAACCCGGTTAGTCGCCGCAAGGATAATCACACCGCTATTGGAACCGAATCCATCCATCTCAGTCAATAATTGATTGAGGGTGTTTTCTCTTTCGTCATTCGACCCCATATTCGGATTACGCCCGCGAGCACGACCCACCGCGTCAATTTCATCAATAAACACGATACATGGCGCTTTTTCCTTCGCTTGTCGAAATAAATCCCTTACACGCGACGCCCCGACTCCTACGAACATTTCCACAAAGTCGGAACCTGAGAGTGAAAAGAACGGCACATCCGCTTCTCCAGCTACAGCCTTGGCCAACAATGTCTTACCTGTACCCGGAGGACCTACCAACAAAGCGCCTTTGGGAATTTTACCTCCCAATTCCGTATATCTTGACGGATTTTTCAGAAAATCCACAATTTCTTCCACTTCCTGTTTGGCCTCGGACAATCCTGCGACATCTTTGAAAGTGATTTTCTTCACATGATTTGCTTTATCATAGATCTGCACGCGTGCGCGACCGACATTAAAAATGCCGCCACCCCCGCCGCCCGACATACGCCGCATCAGGAAAATCCAAATAAAAATAAACAAAGCAAATGGCAATATCTGTAGCAAAATATTCCAGATCACATCTTTATCTTCTTCGTGCCAAATCTTTGCATCAACCTCCTTCTCTACTTTCAATCGATTGTAGAACTCATCGAATTTGTCAGGCGAAGGAATCGTCACCGTGATCGTAGGATTATCTGTCACCGGCTGTTGCTTCCAAAAACTATTCGTTTGGGAAGTGTCCGGCTTAAAGACAATGGTAACATATTCGGGTTTGAGCGTTGCTACCAGCGAATTTTTCCGATTATATACCACAATTTCACTAAAATAGTTGTTCCCGGCCATCTCCTGAAATTCCGACCAGCTGATATTTTTATTCGATTTCGTTCCGGTATTGGTAAAAAATACCGCAAGCAACATCAATACAATCAGAACATACATCCAGTTCAAGTTGAACTTGAATTTCGGCATTTTATCATTTGCGCCGCCTCCACTTGGAGGAGCAGGTTTGTTCACTTTATTATTTCCAGCCATAAAATTCAATTATAATTCGGGAATGTTCGTAATCGGGGCATCCGCCCATAAATTTTCCAGATTGTAATAAGTTCGCAATTCGGGCATAAAAATATGCACTATCACCGTGTTGTAATCCATCGCTATCCATTGCGATTCACGTTTGCCTATCACCCCCAGTGGTTTCTCATGGAGCTGATCGCCCACCACATCCCATACCGAATCGGAAAGTGCGGCAACCTGGGTCGGCGAATTTCCGTCACAAATGACAAAATACCGACAAATGGAACCATTGATTCCAGACAGATCAATTGTCGAAATACGGCGGCCTTTTTTTTCTTGCAAACCTTCAATAATTTTTGTTAGTAATAAATCTGTTTCGTTACTCATTTATTATTATGATACTTTCCTAATTTTAAGGATACAAAGATACGCTCTTTTTCCTTAATTACAATGTACAACCAACCAAAATAATAACGCACGACGTGTCGCAGGAGTCAAATACGTCATTCTATCATTTGTAAAAATGTGTCTTCATCAATAATTTTCACTCCAAGTTTGAGCGCTTTCTCCTGCTTTGCCGATCCCATGTGCTCTCCCGCCAGAATGTAATCTGTTTTAGAAGAGACGGAACCTGTATTCTTACCCCCGTTGAGCTCAATCATTTTTTTATATTCATCGCGTGAATACCTGGCGAAAACCCCGCTAATGACGAAAGTCTTCCCGTTCAGCTTCGTCGTTTTTTCAGCTATCGCTTGCTCACTGACAGCGAACTGAATTCCTTCAGCTTGCAATCGCTCAATCAATCGCTTGTTTTCGTCATTGCTGAAATAATCAACCACACTCCGCGCTATACACTCGCCAATCTCGTCTGTTTGAATCAATTGTGTGATATCAGCGGTCATCAAAGCCTCAATCGTATGAAAAGCGAATGCCAACCGCTTGGCCGCCGTTTCGCCAACATGACGAATCCCCAGCGCAAAAAGCACTCGCTCGAACGGGACATGCTTCGATTGCCTGACACTTTCTACAAAATTGCGCGCACTCTTCTCTCCCCATCGATCCAAGTGTATGATATCCCGGATATTGATACCGTACAAGTCAGCCACATTTTTAAGCAATCCTGCATTGTAAAATTGCTCAATCGTTTCGCCCCCTGCATTGATATTCATTGCTTTACGACTGACGAAATGCTCTATTTTCCCCTTGATTTGCGGCTCACAAGCCGTCTCGTTCGGGCAATAATGCGCCGCTTCGTCAGGCTCACGTACCAACGGGGTTTTACACACCGGACAATATTTAATGAACTGCACTTTATCTCCGACCATGAAACGCATTGATTTATCTACTCCCAGAATTTTTGGAATGATCTCTCCTCCTTTCTCCACATAAACCATGTCTCCAATATGCAGATCCAGCGATTCGATCACATCTGCGTTATGCAAAGTAGCCCGCTTCACCAAAGTTCCTGAGAGCTGCACCGGTTCTAAGTTTGCCACCGGCGTTACAGTGCCCGTCCTCCCCACCTGAAAACTGACCGAATTTAACCGTGTCAACGCTTTTTCCGCCTGAAATTTATACGCAATCGCCCAACGCGGCGATTTAGCGGTGTAACCCAAATTGCGCTGCTGCTTCAAGGAATTGACTTTCAATACAATTCCGTCGGTCGCCACAGGAAGGTTTTTTCGTTCTATATCCCAATAGCGGATAAATTGAAACACTTCTTCCAACGACTGGTATTTTCGTATTGTATCAGGAATTTTAAAACCCCATGATTTAGCACATTGCAGATTTTGATAATGATCCTCTGCCGGCAATTGTTCTCCCAATAAATAATACAGATACGAATCCAGTTTTCGGGATGCCACCACAGCGGGATTCTGCAACTTCAACGTTCCGGAAGCAGCATTGCGCGGATTGGCAAACAGCGGCTCCCCTTGTTGTTCACGTTCTTTATTCAAATCATCAAACACGCTCCATGGCATCAGGATCTCTCCACGAATCTCAAATTTTTCGGGATAGCCTTTGCCGCGTAGCCGCAATGGAATACTGTTTATCGTTCTGACATTTTCGGTCACAACATCGCCCTTGACGCCATCGCCCCGGGTAATTGCCTGAACCAACGCGCCCTGTTCGTAAACCAATGAAATAGAAGTCCCATCGTATTTAAGTTCACAAACCAATTCAAAAGGTTCATTCAAACTCTTTGCCACTCGCTGATAAAAATCGGCTACTTCCCCCTCAGAATACGTATTCGATAGCGAAAGCATCGGATAAAGATGTGTCTGTTGCGGAAAATCATTCGATATATCACTCCCTACCCGCTGGGTCGGCGAGTTGGGATCGAAAAATTCCGGATGCTGCTTCTCTAAATCTTGTAATTCTCTGAGTTTCAAATCAAATTCATAATCACTGATGAGGGGTGTCGACAGCACATAATAATGATAATTGTGTTCCTCAAGTTCTCGGCGTAACTGTTCTATACGTTCTTTTACCGTAGTCATAAATCGTTCTGTTTGATTGGGATTAACATCTTGTCTCATTGTATTCAAAACAATCTTCTGCGATTATTGTTTATCACTTCCGTAACGAAAACTGGTAATCATTTCTTCAATATCATCTCTAATATACTTCTTAACCGGAGCAATAGAATCCTGATTGGGCCTGGAATAAAAATATAAAGACCCTCGCAAAAAATAACGAATGCTGTCTGTGATAACAAATTGTAGTGGGGAAGCTACCTCTCCGTCAAGATTGTAAATCAATGCATACACTTTTTTGCTTGAATCAGAAAGCGCTTCTTCGTAAATATTGTCAGCTTTGATGACATGTTTGTAAACAAACTTTCGGCTCTCCTCGCTCCTTTCCGACAAATCCGCTTGCGACAAAATGTTAAAAAAACTGCAATAAATCGTTGCGTTCAAAGTCGGATAAACAATATTGAACCATTTTCCGGCCGCTGTATCCACAACGGGCTCTATTTCTGCCGAATTTTGAATATGAAATGAAAAATGACCTTCCGGATTACTATAGGTTCGATATTCCGGTTGCTCCAGTTCAATGCGAAAATATCCCCAGGGTTTGGGGGTATACTCCGAACAAGAAACATTCAAACCCGCCATAACAAGCAAAAAAAGATACAATCGTCTCATTATGCAGTAATTTGCCCCTTCGTCGCCGACTGATCGACGGAATAATTGACTTTGAGTATCCGTTTTTTATTGATATCCATGATTTTGAACAGGTGGTCTTTATACGTGATAACTTCATTCTGTTCAGGGAAATCGCCTTTAATTTCCAGAATTAATCCAGCCAATGTCTCTACATCTTCCGTCAATTGCCCAAATTCTTTTTCATCCGAATCGATGGTCCTGAAAAAATCAACCAACAAAATCCGCGCATCAAATACATACGATCCATCGGCCAATTTGACGAATTTCTCATCATACTCATTATCGTATTCGTCATTGATATCTCCTACAATTTCTTCCAGGATATCTTCAAACGATACGATGCCCGAAGTCCCTCCAAACTCGTCTACAACGACAGCCAAGTGAATCTTGTTTGTTCGAAACTCTTCCAGGAGATCGTCGATTTTCTTGGTCTCAGGGACAAAAAAAGCAGGACGAATCAGGCTTTGCCACCTGAAACTGTCGGGTTTATCCAAATACGGTAACAAATCTTTGATATACAGAATGCCTTTGATATTATCCTGAGTGCCTGAATAGACCGGGATGCGGGAATAACCGAGATCGATGATAAACTTGATAACCATCGTAAAACTCGTTTTGATGTCAATCGCCGCAACATCCATGCGCGGGGTCATGATCTCGACAGCCGTCTTGTTATACAAATTGATAATTCCTTCCAGCATTTCTTTTTCTTCTGGAATCTCACTGGATGCCAACTCCAAGGCTTTGGACAAATCATCCACCAGCAGGTCGTTTTTATTTGAACCGTTGAATCCGCTTTTCACATGAATCAGGAGTTTTGCCAATGGAGCGGTGAGCCACGACAATTTGGCAACGAGGGGAATCATAGATCTAACCGGCTCCAATGCATGGGGTTGCACATAGAGCATCGGGATAAACTCGCCGAAAATCAACAACAAAAAAACCAACGCGACGCCTTCCAACACAAATCCCAACAACGGCGCTTGCGAAAAATCAAAAATTAAATTTACGGCATACGCACACAAAACGATGATCAGCACATTGAGAAATGCACTCCATATTAATATAGTGGTATGAAAAAATTCCGAGCGATTCAGTAAGGTTTTAATTGTTTTGTCTTTTTGTTTGTCACTTTCTTTGATATCCGTTTTGTCGGAGAGAGATAAACTTGAGAAAGCAATTTCGGAAGCAGAAATAAAGCCGTAAAATAATAGTAATATCGCTACGACAATAAAAATTATAAACGGAACTGTTTTTAACGGTAAAACCCGTATCCCCTCAAAAAAATCCGAGAAATGAGATAAAAACAAATCTGCTTCCAAAATAACTTCTTTTAGGTTAGAAATCAGAACGGTAAGTCATCATCACCACTCACCTTTTCTTCAAAAGACCCAACTGGAGTAACCGTCTCGACAACCGGAGGTTGCGACGGCCTGGATGCCACCTGTGGCTCAGAAGTCAGAGGCGGAGGCGGCGGAAAAGAATCTGTCGGCTTTTTGTCGAGCAACTCGATGTTGTCTCCCCAGATTTCCGTTACGTACCGTTTGTTCCCCGATGCATCATCATACGAACGCGTACGAATCTTTCCTTCAACATAGAGCTTGGATCCTTTACGCACATACTTTTCAGCGATTTCGGCTAAACCTCGCCACAACACGACATTGTGCCACTCCGTACGGTCAGGTACCTGCGTACCGTTTGCCGCCGTGTAGCCCTTCTCGGTTGTAGCCAACGAAAAATTAGCAACAGATCCTCCATTGTCGAAATACCTGACTTCAGGATCTTTACCCACATTTCCAACTAAAATAACTTTGTTAATAGACATAATAAATAAATTTATAAGTTAAGATTCGGTTCAAAAATAGGAAAAAAACATCAATCACACAACAATAATTGCAAGAATATTTTTCTTTTTTATCACTTTTTTTCTACACCGCACTATTCATGCGGATTTTCTTGACTTCTCCCGAAAGAAACTCCTTGAATCAACTGCGCTCCAAATAAAACTGCATCAACCGATGTACAGGATATTCGCCGAAGTCTTCTTCCTTGATCTTTAGAAATGGAATGGTCTCTTCGAGGCTTGTTTCCAATACAACTTCATAAAAATCAGCAAATAAAACGCGATGAGTCAAGACATGTTTTTTTTGACTGACCGCCAGCGTAAACACGGCATGCTTTCCCTGCCCTGCAAACAGTTGTTGAAACAGCGGCGTGCGGGTCAGGTCTTCAAACGAAAGCGGAGTTTCGGATTCTACCTGCGGAAATTCATATAAATTCTGCCATATACCCTTGCCTACTCGTTTATTCAAATAGGTATAACCCTCGTATTGAATATGGAAATAATAAAGGTAACGCGACTGAATTTTCGTCTTCTGTTGTTTTACGGGATATTTTTTTACTTGCGACAGCGATAAAGCCATACATTGATCCTTCAAAGGGCACCGCAAACAATCCGGCATGATTGGCACACACTGCATGGCGCCAAACTCCATCATTGCTTGATTGAAAAGCCCCGGTTCAGAATCCCCCATCAACATTCGCGCCGTCTGAGTGAAAAGGGTTTTTCCACGATTGGTATCTATCGATTCGTCAATGGCCAAAAACCGTGACAAAACCCGAAAAACATTGCCGTCGACAGTCGGATAGGGCTGATTCCAGGCAAAGGAGAGAATAGCCGAAGCCGTATATTCTCCAACTCCTTTCAACTGAATCACATCCTCGTAATGATCCGGAAACTTCCCTTGGTAGCGGGTCATGATGGTTTGGGCAGCATGATGCAAATTCCTCGCCCGCGAATAATATCCCAATCCCTGCCAATATTTCAGCACTTCTTCTTCATCGCACGAGGCCAAGGTCGCTACATCCGGGAAACGATCTATAAATCGCAGATAATAATTTAATCCTTGATCGACACGGGTCTGCTGCAAAATAATTTCCGATACCCATATTTTATATGGATCCCGTGTATTTCGCCAAGGCAAATCACGCTTATTATCTAAAAACCACGTGATTAACAGTTCACTAAATCGCTTTTTCAGAACTGACCTACGAGTAAATCTTCCGCCAGCATTTCGGAAATAGCGGCAGAAAACGCTTTAAAATGATCTGAAGCAGCATGGAAATCAAATGCCGCCTGATCAGTGTATTCTTCGTAGAAGATAAATGATTTTGAATCGAAAGGCGATTGATATAAACTATAAAACAAACAACCCGGTTCTTGACGGGTCGCCTCTACCAGCGTCTTGGCGACTTCGGTAAAAGCAGCCTCCTGTCCTTCTTTGACAAGCGCACGGGCGACAACGGTTTTTTTCACCGGTTGCGAATCGTCCGGAGCGACAATTTCGGAATTATCACCTGTCTGCGTATCGGCGCTCTTTGTATTAGGCTGGCAAGCGGCGATCACAAACGCAAAAAATAGCGGAATAAAAAAAATCTTTTTCATACGTCCATAATTTATTTTATAATTAAATTTTCAAGCATTGTCCCGTTTGTTAGAATTTTCTTCCGGTCATCGTAAAAAAACGCCGTTACAGGACGTGCCATTGTTGTTTTCACGACAAAAGTAATTATAATTTTATCATTTCCAAATACATGGCATAATAAAATTACATGGTCATCTCATTCTGAAAACAAGCATAAATTCGGCAAAATCGCCCTGAAAAAGGGTCTTCCAACCCAAAACAAAAGAATATTTATTCTATTTTTTCAAAAATTCATACCGAAAACTTTTTTAATCAGAAAGAAAGCCGTATATTTGCAATCCAAAATTAATTAATTAAAATTATTTATTATCATGACAAAAGCAGATATTGTTAGTGAGATTTCAAAAAACACGGGTATTGACAAAGCGTCAGTGTTAGCTTCAGTTGAAGGATTTATGGAGTCAGTAATGGGTGCAATGAACAACGGAGAAAATGTGTATCTGAGAGGATTTGGCTCATTCGTCGTTAAGAAAAGAGCTGCCAAAGCAGCAAGAGATATTCAGAATGAAACTACAATTATCATTCCTGAACGTTATGTGCCTACATTCAAACCTTCTCAATATTTCGCAGAGAAACTGAGAAACAATTTACAAAACAAGTAAGCGCGTAACTTCCAGAATTATTAATAAAATCAGATAAAATGCCAAGCGGAAAGAAAAGAAAAAGACATAAGATGTCAACCCATAAGCGCAAAAAAAGACTTAGAAAGGACAGGCATAAAAAGAAGAAGTAGTGTATGCTTCTGAATATTAAAAATTTAAAGGTTAAACGTGCTATGAAAACGCATGTTTAACCTTTGCTTTATATAAAAAAGATTTGTTTTATCGTTTCTGATTTTAATCTTAAAAATAACATCGTGATAAGTGAATTAGTAATCGACGTTCAACCAAAAGAAGTATCTATTGCCGTTCTTGAAGACAAGAAATTAGTTGAAATCCAAAAAGAAGCGCATAATAGTACGTTTGCGGTCGGAAGCATCTACCTGGGTAAAGTAAAAAAAATCATGCCCGGATTGAATGCCGCTTTCGTCGACGTGGGATATAAAAAAGATGCGTTTCTCCATTACCAGGATTTAGGAGCGAATGTCCTTTCGCTCAAAAAGTTTACAGAAGCCGCCATTTCCGACAAAAAAAGACTCCCTTCCCTTTCAAAATTTAGCCATATACCGGATATCAATAAAGACGGAAGCATCGTAGACGTACTTAAACAAGATGATAAAGTGTTGGTGCAGGTTGTGAAAGAACCAATCTCCACAAAAGGTCCGCGATTAACCTCCGAATTGTCATTCGCCGGCAGGTATTTGGTGGTCGTCCCCCTCGGAGACAAAGTGTCCGTCTCACAGAAAATCAAATCCAGTGAAGAACGCGCCCGCCTGAAACAACTCATTCAAAGCATCAAACCGAAGAATTTCGGAGTGATTGTGCGTACTTCCGCCGAAGGCAGGAAAGTAGCCGAATTGGATGGAGAACTTAAATCCTTGGTTAAACGCTGGGAAGACAACATCCCCAAAATACTCAAAACGAAAGCCCCTACCCTGATTTACGAAGAGACAGGAAGGACAGTTGCCTTGTTGAGGGATATTTTCAATCCTTCATTCCAACACATTCATATCAACGACCGCTCCTCATTCAACGAAATCAAAGAATACATCCAACTGATTGCTCCCGATCGCGCCGGAATTGTTGAACTCTATTCCGGAGAATTACCTATCCTGGACAACTTTGCCATTACAAAACAAATAAAATCCAGTTTTGGGAAAACCGTTACTTTCAAAAGCGGCGCCTATCTCATTATTGAGCATACGGAAGCGATGCACGTCATTGACGTCAATAGCGGAAATCGTTCAAAATCCAGTACCGGACAGGAGAATACGGCGATCGACGTCAACCTGGCGGCAGCAGATGAAATTGCCAGACAATTACGCCTCCGCGATATGGGAGGCATCATCGTCATTGATTTTATCGACATGCATGATTCGGACAACAAGCAAAAATTGTTTGATCACATGCGAGAAGTGATGGGAAATGACCGTGCGAAACACAACATATTGCAATTAAGCAAATTCGGGATAATGCAAATCACCCGCCAAAGGGTGCGCCCGGCAATGGATTTCAAGACGGACGAAACCTGCCCGACCTGTTTTGGGAAAGGTGAGATTCAGCCCTCTATCTTGTTTACCGATAATCTGGAAAATAAAATCTCATATATTGTTGAGAAGTTGAATCTGAAGGACTTCAGCCTGCACATACATCCTTATGTCGCAGCGTTTATCAATAAAGGGCTTTTTTCGTTAAAATGGAGATGGAAATTTCGTTATTCATTGCGAATCAAGATTATTCCCAATCAAAATCTCGGTTTTCTCGAATACCGTTTTTATGACACAGACAAGAACGAACTCGACATGAAAGACGAGTCACTGTCCGTATAAAATTAAACAACATTCCCTCAGCTGCAAACAAAGTGACTGAGGGAATGTCGTTTATAATTATAATTTAGAATTTAGAATTTATATCCCAGCGTAATCGCTACTTTATTCAAGTTATTTTTGAACTGCGCCGGCGTGGAATTGAGCAATACCTGTCCGGAGGATTCCTCAATAAATTTTGGGAAGAAATACAAATCGTCGGTTTGAGTCCTGCTGACAAATGCAGCATCGATATAAAACTGCGGAGTAAATTTATATCCCAGTCCAAAAGAAAGTTGACTGATATCGCCTTCGATGGTGTAATGCGGAATTGTTCCGACCGTCATCACTTGCACATTGCCTGCTTTGAATTGTTTTTCGTAAGGCTGCTGCATCACAGCGTAACCGGCACGGAGCGAGAATTGCGGTGTAACACGGTATTCCAGTCCTGCCCTCACAGTGGAACTTGTTTTGAAATCCGTATCGATAAAGTAGTTATTTTCTTTATCTTCAAACCCATCGGCATATTTCAGATCCATACCGCGGTAATCCGTCAGTTCGTAATCCAAACTTAAGATGGCGCTTTGCCCGAGTATGGCCGCGGCGCTGAAAGTCCACCGATGAGGCGTGCTCAATTTATAATCGTTGTAAGCGCCGTCGGGAGTAGCCGCAGAAGACGAACCTCCGCTCAAAGGATTGAAATTCTGATCGCTCCGGCCTTGAAAATAGTCGGTAAGCGCATACCAGGTAGGCGAATGATACGAAACGCCGAAACGCAACGCGTCAATCGGTCGGTATATTGCTCCCAGCGCGATCTGGCATCCCGATCCTTCAGTCGAGAAATCATTCATCAGATCAAATCCGCCATCAACAGTCTCTTCCGTGTATTTGGAATACATTGAATAGTAAATATCCGTGATGGAAAATGTCAAGCCCAGCAAGAATTTGTCGGCAACATTCGTCCCGACTGAAAAATCGTACGATTCGATGTGCCCGTTTTCCGTTACTTTCAGGGAGGGATCCACTGTTTCTCCTTCCAATAACGGGCTTTTATATATGGTATTATGCGGATCGTTGACATCCGAGTCGATCAAGTAGCCATTCCAGCCCAACACGCCCAGCCAGGGAACACCCGAACGGTAAGGGTCGCCGTAATCGCTGTCCATGTTCAGGGCTTCCGAACCATTGGTAATATGGGCGATATAATCCGTCAATGACGATTTCATATCGCGTCCGGAAGCGGTATATTGCCGTTGGAAATTTTTCAGACGGTTATACGAGAACCCGAAATTGATCCAGGGAAGCGTTTCATTGCCCAACGGGTAATAGCCTATATACGACAGATTATCGAAATTGAATTTGAATTTATCATCACTCGATTTGTAATTTTGCCAATTGGTTTCGATAGCGGTAGTAGAAAAATTCATCGTCCCTACTACTTCGGACGAGCGGTAGACTCCAAGCCCTGCGGGATTGATCGCGATACCGGTAATATCGCCGCCCAATGCGCCAAACGCGCCACCCATGGCAATACCTCGTGCAGTACCGTTCAAATCGTTTCTGGACATACGTAAAACATCAATTTCACCTTGTCCATACGAGACAGTAGCTGCGAAGAGGACTGTTATTATTAAAATCAGTTTATTTTTCATACGTCAATAATTTATCTAATTAACAATCCCAAACCATTAATCATCAATTTGTTGATTGTCAATTATTGATTGTTGATTGATTTACCGTCTTCCGCTTGAGGAACGACCACCGCTGCTACTGCTTGAAGACGACCGGCTGCTGCCGCTGCTTACAGATCCGCTTGACGAGCGACTGCTTGCGCCGCTGCTGATGGATCCGCTCGATGATGAACGACTGCTGCTGTAGGTGGAGCCGGAACTGTAATTGCTGCTGGACGACGAACTGCTTCGGCTGCTTGAAGTGGTGACTGTCGGCGAGACAGAACGGGTTGTCCGGGTAGAAGTGCTTTCGTAATTGTAGTTGGAAGTGCTGGTAGTCGGCTTGGTTTCAACTACACGTGTTCTTGCGGAAGTGCCGGATGAAGAAGATGACTGTGTAGCGGCCGCATTGCTCCTGATTGTACGTACACTCCGCGTGGTAGTGGCAACTCCCTGCGTAGCTGTCGAGCGGGTAGTTTGATCTGTTGACAGCACGCTGGCAGATTCGTTTGTTGCCGAGCGGGTAGTAGCTCCCGATGATCGGGTAGATACGCCTGACGACGACCGCATGCTGTTCGCAGAATTGCGGGTTGATGCGCTGGAGATAGATTCTCCTCTGCCTGATGCCGAACGACCGCCATTGGAATAAACGCCACCGCTGCTCCGTCCGTTATAAGCCGACGAGCGACGACCTTCTGGATAGTTATGCCGATAATAATCGTAGGAATAATATCCGTGATGATAGTGATTATAATATGGATAATATCCTCCAAATCCCCAATAATAGTCGTATGGTCCATACCAACTGCTATAATACCAGGGCGAGTACCATCCGTAATGCCAGGGCGAGTACCACGACCGATACCACCAAGGGGAATAGATTCCCGAATACCAGGGATAATACCAACTACTATAATACCAGGGATCGTACCAGCCTCCATAGCCATAGCCATAGCCGTAACCGATATTCAAATTGACGGAAGGCGATTGGCTTTGTCCACTAAAATCGAGGATATAACCTTCATCTTCGTCATACTGGATATTCACGTTGTCGGCGCCGATTACTGTGATTTTGGAAGGATCGTGAAATTTTACGATTCGCTCTGTATATTGTCCATCTACATAAGGAACAGTATCATCCAGCACCAGCGCTTCTTCATAGATCAATGTATCATTAACATATCGGCGGTTATATTCGTCTACATCCCTGGATGAGGCGACAATACCGCTGACAGTCACGACGGCCGGGGTTTCCCGAACCGGTTCTTGGGTCACTACTTTCTGTTGTTCGGTCTTCTTATCTTTTTTCGATGAGTAGTAAATATCATCCGAGAAGTCATTTACTTGAGCTACAACAGAGAATGACAGAAAAAACGTCAAAAATAACGTATACCATTTTACTGCTTTCATAATAAAATCTCCTATAATTAAATAGTTAAACCTCATTAGTAATCTTTTGATTACCGTATAATTTTAACAATTAGACAGTCATTTGCCCGATTGGTTTAAAACTAAAACGGTATTTCCCATACAAAAATACGAAATTATCCAATATGTTGTATACGGATTGTTTATTTTTAACTTATTTTCCCTGGGATGTTGCGATAAATAAAAAAAAACTATTCCTTTGCAGTGAAAAAATCTCATTGTTATGAATCGAATTTATTGGTTTATTTTCGTCCTGCTTGTTGTAGGCAATTTGTCGGCAAAGCCCGAAGTTCTGGAATCTCAGTCGTTTGTGGAGCAAGATACGGCTTTGAGGAAGGATTCGGATCCGTTATTGCCGGATCCGGTGATCTCGAAAGTCAAGACGGTGTTCCGCAACAGCGATCATTTTAAATTGTCGGGTTACGGGCATTTGCTTTATCAGGCTTCGGATAATGCAGAAATCAACAATTCCATGCGAGTGAGCCGAATCATCCTGTTTGCCGAAGGAGACCTGCGGTCAGACATGCACTACCTGATCATGTATGATTTCGGTCCGTCGGCGGCATTGCATGAATTTTACCTGGAATATACGCCTGTCAAAGCGCTTTCGATTCGTTTCGGGCAATACAAGATTCCATTTACGTTGGAAAATCCGATGTCGCCTACCCGCTGGGAAAGCATTTTCGGTTCGTTGGGGGTCAATGCATTGGCGGGCATTTCGACCGATGTGATTGGAGCGAAAGCCGGGCGCGACATGGGTATCCAGTTATCCGGGAAGTTGTTTGCCGCAAGCGATTTTTACAGGCTTGAATATTATGGCGGCTTGTTTAACGGTACGGGGCTAAATACTCCGGACAACAACAATCATAAAGATTTTACAGGCACTGTGATCTGTCAGCCGTTGAAGGGATTGAAGCTCTCTGCGGGATGCTATGCGGGGAAAGCCCGGTATGCGATATCTGAAGATGCGGATCCTGTCAATCATGTTCGCAACCGTTGGACGGTCGGAGGCGAATATTCCGCGCGGCACAGTTATTTTCGATCGGAATACATCCGCGGCAATGACGGCGGTTACCGACGTGAAGGATTTTATGCGGTAGCCATGTGGCGGTTGTTGCCCGACAAACTGGATATATTTGGAAAATACGACACCTACGATCCGGATTTACTTGAAAACCGGCTGAATAAGACGTATGAATATACCGGCGGAATCAATTATTACATCGGCTACCTGTCGCGGATTCAATTGAATTATATCCATACGGACGAGGGCGAGCGGGATCGGAATATCCTGGCCGCACAATTGCAATTATTTTTTTAGTTAGATTAAAATTGAACAGATGATTACCAAGATTATTGCAGAAGACGCTATTCAAAAGACGAAGAAATACATCTCGAATGTAGACAAAATTGTGATCGTGACACATACTTCTCCCGACGGCGATGCCATTGGGTCCTCGCTGGGGATGTATCATTTTTTGGAGGAGATGGACAAACAGGTGAATATCATTGTTCCGAACTCGTTTCCTGATTTCCTGCTCTGGATGAAAGGTGCCGGGAGTATCATCAATTACGAGAAAAGTCCCGACATTGCTACCGAAACGATTGACGCTGCGGAATTGATTTTTTGTTTGGATTTCAATCATCCGAAGCGGATTGGCAACCTGGCTCCGCTGATCCGAAACGCCGAGGCAAAAAAAATCTTGATCGATCATCATCTTGATCCGGAGCAATTCTGTGATGTAACGATGTCTTATCCCCTGATTTCTTCCACTTCGGAGATGATTTTCAGGATCATCTGCAGGATGGGATTTTTTGAATTGATAAATAAGGCTTGCGCAGAAAGCGTTTATACGGGGATGATGACCGATACCGGCGCGTTTACTTTCAATTCAAACAACGAAGAGATTTACTACATCATCAGCGAATTGCTGAAAAAAGGGATCGACAAGGACGCCATCTACTCCAAGGTTTACCATGCCTATTCAGCCGACAGAATTCGTTTGATGGGATTTATCACCTATAAGAACATGCGGATATACAAGCAATACAAAACAGCTTTGCTGACATTATCGAAAGCAGAGCAATTCCGATTCCGTATGCGGAAAGGCGACACGGAAGGGTTTGTGAATATCCCGATGAGCATCGGCGATGTCGTTTTTTCCGTGTTTATTAGGGAAGATGACGATGTGATCCGGCTTTCGTTCCGTTCGAAGGGACAGTTCCCCTGCAATGAATTTGCGGCGGCTCATTTTGGAGGCGGCGGTCACCGGAATGCTGCAGGCGGGGAATTTCACGGCAGTTTGGCGGATGCTATTGCATTGTTTGAATCGGTTATTCCCCAATATCAGAATTTATTAGAGAAAAATTAAGATTTAATAAGTAACTTTCTGTTATAAAAAAGTATTTCATAACAAAGAGTTGATTAACTTTGCCGCACAAAACTTGAGAGCAGCATTATTGCTTTCGCTATAAAAGTTGAAACATGAAGAAAACAACCGTATTTTTGATTTCTTTTTTTGCGATCATGCTTGCAGGAATTTCCTGTAACGACCAGAAAACAGCGCAGGAGATGCTGGATGATGAGAAGAAAGCGACTTCCCGTTTCATTTCTTCAAATGGGTTTGTGATACTTTCCGCCTATCCTGAAGATGGCGTATTCGGTGAGAAAGAATTTTACAAAACCGACGACGGGCTATATATTCACGTGATTGATTCGGGTGACGGGACGCGCGCCCGCTATCTGAAAGACGCCATTCTGGTACGTTACGAAGGGATGTGTTATTTCAAGGACGACACGACCAAATACAATTCCTCGTCGCTCGGTCCGTACGAATTTATTTACGGCAACTCGTTAAGCTACGGGAGTTATGGTTGTGAAGGATGGGCAATTCCGTTGCAGTATGTGGGCAGGAATGCCGTCGTCAGTCTGATTGTTCCTTCCGCGTTGGGAAATTCGTACGATCAAAATTATTTTAACCCTGTCTATTATGCCAGGTTGAAGTATACCGGATTCTATTGACCCGATTCTTACACAATTACATTGCTTGTTTGGTCTTTTCAGGTCGGCATACACTGAATTATTCATTTTATTTACAATCATTATGTCATTAATCAAATCAATCTCCGGAATCAGGGGGACGATCGGAGGCGCTGTAGGCGAGGGGCTTACACCGCTTGATATTGTCAAATTTACCTCGGCTTATGCCATGTTGATTCGTTCGCAATCGCCGTTGAATAATCGGATCGTGGTTGGACGGGACGCCCGTGTTTCCGGCGAAATGGTCAGGCAACTGGTCATCGGCACGCTTATCGGCATGGGATTTAATGTGACGGACATCGGAATGGCAACAACGCCGACGACCGAGATTGCCGTCATTTTGGAGAAAGCGGCAGGCGGGATCATCCTGACGGCAAGCCACAATCCCAAACAATGGAATGCACTGAAACTGCTCAATGGGAAGGGCGAATTTCTGAATGCTTCGGAAGGAGAAGAGATATTGCGTATCGCGGCGAAAGAAGACTTCTCGTTTGCGGAGGTCGAATCGCTGGGGAATATGACCACCGACGATTCTTTTGCACGCAAACACATCGAGCGGGTCTTGTCGTTGGATCTGGTTGATGTGGAAGCCATCCGCAAAGCAGGTTTTTCAGTAGCGATTGACTGTATCAATTCGGTGGGAGGGATCGTTCTTCCGGAATTGTTGAATGCGTTGGGCGTAAAAAATATCATCGGCATCCACTGTGATCCTACCGGACAGTTTGCGCACAATCCCGAGCCGTTGCCCGAACACCTGACGGAAATTGCATCACTGATGAAAGCGGGGAAAGCGGATGTAGGGTTTGTAGTTGACCCGGATGTAGATCGTTTGGCCATTGTCTGTGAAAATGGAACGATGTTTGGCGAAGAATATACCCTGGTATCGGTTTCTGATTATATACTGCGGCATACGCCCGGAAATACGGTATCGAACCTCAGTTCTACACGTGCATTGCGCGACATCACCGAACGATACGGCGGGCAGTATTTTGCTTCTGCGGTAGGGGAAGTGAATGTGATTGAGAAGATGAAAGAGGTTCAGGCGGTGATTGGCGGCGAAGGCAATGGCGGCGTCATTTATCCGGCTTGCCATTATGGTCGGGACGCGTTGGTCGGAATCGCGTTGTTTTTGACACACTTGGCTAAGTCGGGGAAAAGTGTCAGTGCGTTGCGAGCGGATTATCCGGCATACTTCATGGCGAAGCAAAAAGTGCAATTATCTCCCGACACGGATATCGATGCGGTTTTGTCTGAGATCAAAACGCGGTATTCAGGTTGCAGGTTGAATGACACGGATGGAGTTAAGGTTGATTTTCCTGATAAATGGATTCATTTTCGTAAATCCAATACGGAACCCGTGATCCGGATTTATACGGAAGCGGCGACGAAAGAGGAAGCGGAAGCGCTGGCGGAAACGGCAGGGCTTTCCGGTGTGCTGACTCAGCCGTAAAAAGCAGATTACAATCCCAATTTACGTCGTAATACTTTTACCTGAGTCTCCCAGAGGGAGATAGCGCTTTCAAGTTCGGACGGTTCTGCAAAATCCGTGATCTCCAGCATGAGCGCCCCTGTCAGTTCGTTGGTATGCAGGCGAAGTCCGAAATACGCCTCCGGATCATCTTCGCCCATCCACCTGAATTGAATCAGCTGGTCGGGCACAGAGGCGATTCTTTCCGCCTCAAGCATCTGTTTATCCCATGTAAACTCAAACGTATTGCCATTGGCGATGACCTCATCGGCAAACCATTCAGCCAGTCCGGAAGGCGTTGTCAGATGGACTCCCAGATTTTTTTTTGAGGCTTTGTCAAAAATGTATTCAATCACGAATCTCTCTTTTTTCATACGTCAATCATTTGTTTTATCATTATCATAAGACTTGGGTGACAGTTAAATCATGCTCGTTTATGTTAATAATTAATAGTTGAAAAAAACATTTCTTCGATTATATTCAGAATTAACAGTATTCGATTGTCGCCGAAGATACAAACAAATATTGAATGATCAACTATTTTTATAGAAAATTATCACAGGGTATTGGAAAATCTAAAATAATGTTCTATTTTTGCACCTCGAAAAACGATGGCGAGATAGCTCAGCCGGTTAGAGCGCATGATTCATAATCATGAGGTCCCGAGTTCAATCCTCGGTCTCGCTACATAAGAAATTAGGAATTAGGGATTTTTACATTTCACGAAGAAGCGCCTGAGTTTGCGATGCAACTCAGGCGCTTTCAACTTTCAATTATCAACTATCATGGCAATAGCAGTTCACGATAGCCAAGTTTGAAATCTCTCCAAAGTATAGCGATAGCATTATTTGTTGTGGCAGTACTGTAAGGTCGGAGTTCAACCCGCACATATCGGTATTTATAAGGCGGAGGAGTGCCTCCGGAACCTGTAAGCGTGGTGGTAGCGCTGTATACGCCGGTAGATATTGTGATATTGGTCTGTAACAAATCGAAGGGGCCTTCTTTACTCACATTACTCCCATATAAGAAATTGATCCGGTTAGCTTTGACATTGTTATTTACTGAGCCGCTGCCGTTAGTCCAGCCTCCTTCCCAATAAAAATAATTAAAATATTGCTCGGATCCCAAATCAAGTGTGAAGAATAGAATGCCATCTTCGGGACCGCCGGGCGCAGCTTGCTTCAACAGTCCGACCCTGGTATCTTCGGAATTGTCGTCAATTAGATTTTCCGGCGGGCCGCCATATTCATCTTCGGTGCCTTCAGGCGTGAACCGCACCCACGGGGACGAAGTGATTGTCCAGTTCGACCGGTCGAGAAAGTCTTGCCGGTATTGTCCGACCCTCACGGTGCACTCATCGTATTTTCCGCTGCCGTCGATTGCTTCCACCCTGATGGTAGCGATTCCAAGCCCTATTGCGACAATCTGGCCATCGGCGTTGACATAAGCCACGCGCTGGTCGGACGAACTGTATTTGAGTGTCTTAACCGAAGCGTCGGCAGGTTCAATCTTTACCTGGGGGAACAATTCACACCGCTGAAAACCGGTAGTAGCGGTAGAGTACGGGTCGCAAGTCAGCAGCGTATCTTTACAAGCCTCCGCGATGGTGACTGAAGTGATACGCTTACCTACCACTGTCACTTTGCAGGTTGCTTTAATGTCTGCATAATTGTTGGCAATGATGCTTAAGAAGGCTTCGCCAGGTCCTGTTGCAGTAATATTTCCGGAATTATCTACTGTAAACACATTGCTGTTGCTGGAAGTGAAAACATAATGGATCCTGTCGATATTGCCCGCGTCAGCCGGTGCCGCAGTTACAGAGACTTTGGCGGTTGCGCCGACATCCGAAAGGACCACCCCTTCGCTGCCGACATTCACAGAGAGGGCAGTAACGGGATTTTGTATGACTTCCTCTTCATATCCGATGTTGTTGTCATCATTATCGTTGCAAGCTGCCATCAACCAAGCAGCTACGCATGCCGTAAACCATATAAATTTATTTTTCATACGTCAATCATTTATTAAAGGTCATATCTAAAAATCTCTGGGGATTAACGGTTCTGACAATACCACTTTCTCTCCATAGATGATGGGGGTATATAACGAAAAATAGTCGGCTAACCGTGAATCCGCATACACATTGTAATGATATAAATGCCCGTAACCGCCATCGATCCACGCGGCAGTATTGAAATAGGTATTGAATCGCGCTTCCGTCCACATATTGGTAGCGGGTGAATAGTCGATCCAAAACGCTACCGGGCTGTATCTGTCATTGGGGAAACTCATTGATGAAGTCGCCCGATTGGCATAATTATAGTAGGGGTATCGCGTCATGTCGGCAACGTCTCTGATCAGCTGGCCGTCGACCGGATTGTTCTGATTCAGGGAGGATCCAAGATAAGAGCCGTATTCGTAGAGCGAGATGATCTTGTCAGGCATGATCCGACGCAGTTCGATAATCAGTCTACCCATTTTGATAGCGCTGGGCGCCCATTCCGGGTACCATTCCGTATTCACGGTAGGACTGGGATAACTCACATATTCATCGTCGAGATCAATGCCGTCCAGACCATAGGTATCTACCACCAGTTTGACTTTAGCGGCAAAATTTTTCATCTGATCGCCTTGCATGTTTCCCAAGCCGAAAATCTGTCCGCCGAGGATGCCTAGCAAGACTTTGATTCCTTTATCCTGCAAGGGTTGGATGTATTTCTCCCTGTTTCGGAGGATATGAGAAAAACCGTCGATATCCAAATCCACTTCGCCCGTTTCGGTATCCAGCGCTTTGGGGCCTGCGGCAAACAGCACGGCATAGTCGAAGAGTGGTTTTTTACTGTCTTCCAGGATAAAGAGGCCGACATTCAAACATTCATTGCCGGTATAGGCCAAATGAGCGAGCGGTTTGCCGTTCTGTATGCAAATCTTCTGAATATCGGGCGTCGAAGTGACCCTCACAAAATAATACACGACCTCATTGTTGGCGACAGTATTGATATTATTATCTTTGATGACAACCGGTAAGAGATAAGTGCCGTCTTTCAACGCCCCTCTTTGCAGCGTGATGGAGAGTTTCTCCGATTCATTTTGCCAGGCGGCAACGGAAAGGTTTCCGCTGTTGGCGATACTCACATTGGCTGTAGGGAAAGCCTCGTATGACGAAAAGTTTTCCATATTATAAACTGACACATAACTTCCATCTACAACGGCTTGCGCATTGACAGCCTTGGCGGAGGCAGCAGTGACCGCCAAAAGCACCTCCACATTGGCGGAGGTTCGCAGTTCCACACGAATTGTTCTTCGTGAAGTGGATGCGTCTTTGATATACGATTGGATCTCGTTGGCCAATATATAGGAAGACTCGTCAATTTCTCCCACGACGATATTTTCGTCGCAGGAGGTTGCCAATGTTCCTGCTGCCAACAAAAGTGCAAAGCGGAGACTTTGCCGGATCCATTTTGAAATCTGAATATTCATAATTACAATAAATTTAATGTAAACTACTCTAAACCAACTTCCACATCTATCCACTTGATTGGGTTGACTACGCCATCGTCTTGCGCGCCCGCAGTGAGGTGATTATCGTTTCCGCTATAATCATAGATGTTATTCCCTTTTCCTTCGTCGAATTTCCACCAGGCTGAGAGTCCGGACATTCCGGCTTCTATTCCTTCTCCATATTTGCAGGCATCGATTTCTTCCTGTGTTCGAATGACGTTCCAGATACGCGCTTCGCAAATTTCTCCCCTCAGGTATCTGCTGTTGTTATACGATTTTCCGATATAGAAGAGGTTGCCTGAAGTAGGGCTTAAATTCACAGTGGTTGCCGTTCCGCCTCTGAAATCGCGCGATTGAACTTTTCCATTCACGTAAATGATTGTTTCGCGTGTTGTCAGGTCCATGGTAAACGCAATATGCGTCCAGACATCTTTTTTCAACAATTTATTGTTGTCGGCAGGCGGCCATTTGTCTCCGAAATCGGAAGCGCTGGTAGAGAACTGGATTTGTTCTTTGGGCCATCCGTCGTCGCCGATGCGTACCAGGAAGTAGGCTTCTACTCCCATAAAGGTGGAGATGCCGGCGTCGGTACCCCAATCATGGATGTTCACGAGGGCTTCCATTGTCACTTTGCTTAAGCCGTTAAGCTGTTTGGTGGTAGCAGGAGCGACCAGTTGAAGATAAGTCTCGTTGATGTTGGCGGCTACCACGATGGGGGCTCCTTTCTTCAACAAATAATAAATTGTTTTCGAGCCGTTTAAGATATTCACGCCGTTGGCGTTTTCCAAAGTTATCGGCAATACATAGGAAATCTTGGTAGGCATGCTCAGCAGGTTTTTGAACCGTACGGTAACCTCCGTAGAGCGGACATTGCCGGCCACGATAACAGCCTCTTTCGACGGCATTTCAAAAAAATCTTCCGGCAAAGCTTGACACTCTGTTCCATTGATTGCATTATACAGAGAAACGAGTGAAAAATCGACCTTGAAGGTCACATTTACATCCTGGTCGAGGGGCAAGGCCAACGAAGCCTGTAGTGTCTGCTCCAGCACTTCATCTTTCACTTTCACCGCCACATTTTCTGTATTTTTGGAAGCGGCAGCTTCGATGTAAACCACATTGTCGAAATTCGACTCTGTCTCGCTCACCCTGTTGCATCCCGCCAGATATAACATGGCGGTCATTGCGATTGCTATATAAAAATCAGTTGTTCTCATTATGAAATTAATTTACAGGTGAAGGATTCATGATTTCGATGGCTTCGCGGACGTGCTTATAGTCCAGATCGGGATTAAAATAATCCCTGTTGATCAGATAGACTGCCATTCCCGCCTTGGTAAACGTATCGGTTGTTTTTACCCAATAAGCCGTTTCAACGATGGCGTTTTGTTTTAACGAGCCGTCCGCGCCGGTAATTTCGCCCCATGAATAATCATTTTCGTCCGTATGTATGGCTGATGCACACACGAGGATGCTATTTGACGGCACTTTCGGGTCGAGCAAAGTCTGTTTAACCAGCAGTGTAAAATCGGAAATACCTCCCAGATACTGCGTCCGGATCAAAAAGCTGTCGAAATGCGGCAGAATTGATTTATCCAGCACATTTTGCGGTCTGCCTTCCAGGATATAAGTTTTATCCGGATGGGTGTTCATGGTTGCAAGCGCTTTACCGAACACAATGTCTTGTATCGCTTGCATTTCCGCAATTTCATCATCTTTCAGGAAATGAGTAGCAGAGCCGGTATAATGCAAAATAAATCCATCGTATTCGTATTTGTCGATCAGCGCCAACTGTGCATCCATGAATTTGGAGGCTTCGGTAGCCAGGCTCAATAACGGCTTTGGCACGTAATTGGGATCAGCTTGACCGAGTGCATTTTCCACTTCGATATCAAAATTGGTCGTTTCGACATATTGGCGCAAATCTTCGTAGGCAATGGTATAGATTATCTTCGTGCCTTTGTCTTTGCGGATGGAAGCGATGTCTTCCAATTCGATCTCTGCCAGGTCATCGGGATACATCAGCGAAACGATATCCACTTTATCGGGTACCGCTTTGATGCGTGTTGCACGGCTTTGAAAAGTTTTATCGCTATTATCGAATATACCGATCATCAATGGGTGGTATGTTTGTTTGTATTTCCTCACGTTGGCCAAATATTCCAGGTAAGCCGGAGAATTGGCGTCCTCGATAGAAGGATTTACAATATCCAACGGTTCCTGTGTTGTCCAGTCGCTGCATGCGGTAAAGAATGCCGTCAGTGCAACTGAAAGGAATAGAAAGATTGTTGTTTTCATATTCATATTCATATCACTTCAATTTAGTCATTAGATCCGTTATTTTTTATCCCACCATAATTTGGTGCCTTGCGTATCGGAACCGCCGAGCATACCTACGGCATCCCTCACATTATCTCGGTTTTCCTGGTATTCCGTATCAGGGAAGGGAAGACGACGGATATAGGTACCCGGAGGCACTGTTCCGCCGCTCTTGTTTTGTACCACGAGTGCCAATCTGGGATAGCCGGTACGGCGAAATTCCGCCCACGATTCCATTCCCAAGGGGAAATTGGCAATCCATTTTTGTGTGATAATTCGTTCCAGGTTTTCTTCCAATCCGGCAGCGCCGTTCCATTTGATTTTGATGGTAGAGAGCGCGCTGAAATTGTGACCGCTGTTACCTAAAGGATCGGTAAAATTCGATGGGGTGCTCGTGTCGTCGTTCAGGAAGGCTTCTGCACCGGCAATTCCATACTGTCCGAAAGAGAGGGTGATGCCGTTGTTATACCATTCCTGAGCGCTGCCACCGCCCATATTCCAACCGCGCAAGGCGCCTTCTGCCCTTAAGAAAGACACTTCAGCGGCATTCATCCACATAATCGGATCAGTGACACCGACAATCGGTGCGGAGAATGCATCAGTAGCAGATTTTGATGCCACATCGATGCCGCTTCTCAGGCCGGCATAGGGATTTCCTGCAAAACCCGATACGGTAAAATATGCCGCACGGCGCGGGTCGTTGTATCCGTTCATATAGCATGCGATATCTGCTCCCACGCGTTCGTCCTGCCATTCATACACTTGTGTATATATCGGATTGGTCGTCACTTTCAGCAGGGCATTGTCGGCATTGGTCGTCATCACGCCAATGGGATGGGCAATAGCGGATTCCGCTTCCTGTCTGGCTCTTTCGGGGTCGACGTAAACAATCCGCATCGCCATGCGGAGTTTCAGTGAATTCGCGAATTTGATCCATTTTTCCAGATCTCCACCGTACACATTATCGTATTTGGCATAATAGGAAGCATCATTGAAACGATTGTCGTATAATGTTTCGATGAGGTCATTCAATCCTTGCAGCATGAAGTTATAAGCATCCTTCTGCGAATCGTAGGCGGAGGTCAGTCCGCTGCCGGTCATCCGGGAATACGGAATTGGGCCATACGTGTCGGTAACCCGGTGCATGGAAGCGATACGAAAGAGCTCACCCAAAGCCAGTATGGTCGGATCGTCGGAAATGGAATGTAATTGTTCGCGGTAAGGATATATTCCTGTAATCAGATCGTTGAAAGGAGCGCGGTTCCAATCGACGGGAGCATTGTAGGTAGCGAACCGAGCAGTCCATTCCGGCGTAGAAGCCATATAGCCTGCGAAAGCGCATCCTGCCAGACATTCCTGAAATTGATTGAGGTGCAGGTCTACCGGAATCACAAAACTCTGCAATCCCACCAATGAAGCGCCGACATTATATCCATCACGTTTCATTTCTTCGGCGGTAACGTGGTAAGGATTCCTGTTGATATCTTCAAAGTCGCCCGTACAGGCAGAAGAAGCGACAAGCACTGTTGAAACGAGCATGATTTTCAAACATCCAAGTTGATGACAATAATGACTTGCGAGTTCCATACGACCTTTTAAAAACAAAGTCTTGACGTATGAAAATACGGAATAGAATAATATACGTGTTGTCATAAACATTTCATTTTAAAATTTAACTTTCAGATTAAGACCGATACTGCGCAGGCTGGGCATAATAAAATTGTCCATTCCCTGATAGTAATTCCCTGTGTTGGCCACTGTTTCAGGGTCGAATGGTGCCTTGCAATAAATCATCCACAAATTGTGGCCCACCAACGAAACAGTAAGATCGGCCACATTCCCCAGTTTGGTTTTGGGAACGGTATAGCCGACACTGAGTTCCTGTAGCCTGACGTTTGTGGCGCTATAGGTATAATATTGAGAGATTCCGCCCGAAGCGCCGATGGTTGAATACCAGGCGTAAGGGCTGATGCGGTCTTCGCCATTGATGACGACGTATCCCCTATCGCGCGCCTCTGCCGTAGCTTCCGAAACGCCGTAAAAATCAAGTGCGGCTTGAGTGCCGGAGAATGCGACACCGCCAAAGCGTGCGGCAAACAAGCAATAGAGGGAAATATTTTTCCATGAGAAATCATTTCGCCAAGAGACATTCGCCTTGGGGAATACGCTCCCCAGGTAGATGTCGTCCTTGTTGAAATCGGGTTGCACATTGCCGTTTTCGTCTACATAGATCTTGCCGTTGCTGTCGCGAACGAGATCGGCAGAAGTATAGATATCACCCAGGCTGCCACCTGTTTTTGCGATGAAGCTGGTTCTGCCCACTCCCCCCAGCGACAATCGGTCTTTGGAGATGAGTTCGCCTGTTTCGGGATGAGGCGTATTGTACACCAGTTCGATGATTTTATTCCGGTTCATACTGAACACTGCAGTAGAACTCCATGCGAAATCCGACCATCTGTTGGTGTAGTTCAAAGTGGCTTCAATCCCTGTATTCCGTACATTTCCCGTTTGCATATAGATGGTGGAATAACCGGAAGAAGCCGACAATTGCGGTTCGAATGTCTGATTGTAGGTATTGGTTTTGTACCAGGAAAGATCTAACCGGAAATGTTTCAGCAGGTTGGCAGTCAAGCCCAATTCCCACGAATTGGTGCTCTCGGGTTTGAATACCCGTATGGGATAAATGGTAGAAGTTGACCATGCGCCTTTATCGGAATCCCATTCGTAGGTCTGGATAGAGATATTGCGCGGGATAGGCGTCCCGACTTTTGCGAAAGAGCCTCTCATTTTCAAGAAGTTGATCTGTTCGGGGAGGGACAACAGTTCCGAAAGGACGAACGAAAAACCGACTGAAGGATAGAAGAAAGAAAGGTCTTCCGTGCCGGCCAAAGTCGATTCCCAATCATTTCGAGCGGTAAGCGTCAGGTAATAGGTACTTTTATACCCTACTTCGGCGCTGGCAAAGACAGCCTGCGACTGTTGCCGCCATCCATCCTGCGATTCCGTTTTTTTGTCCTTATCCAACTGAAAGACATTGAATACGTTCGGGATTCCGTCTTCCCGTATCGGGCCGCCGACATCCAGGTTGTCGTATTTTATATCGTTGATGCTAGCGCCGGCCACAATGTTGATCGAGAAATCGTTGATGTATTTGTTGATGTTCATAAACAGGTCGGCGTAGGTATTTCTGTCCATTGATCGGGCGATTGAGTATTGTCCGTTTGGACCTGAAAATACGGCATTGGTCGTCGAATAATTTTTCGATTCAAAAGTATTGTCCGAATTGTCTATCCGCACTCGTCCGGTCATATTCAACCAATCCAGAATATCATAGCTCAGATTGGTGTGGAACATGTATCTTTTCCGGTCGTTATTTCGCAAGTTGCGATAAGCAATCCAGTAAGGGTTCTGAAGACGGAAATCGCCTTCCCCCTGTGGCCAGTATTGTTCGCTGATGTTGCGGGTAGGATTGAATCGTTCAAATACCCGTACCATATCGAAATCGTCGCCGCGTGGGAACAGATATGCCGAAGCGACAGGATTGGAATAAACCCCCTGATTTCGCATATTCTGGTCTTTTTGAATGATATAACTCGCGCCCATGTCCAAAGTTACTTTATCTTCCAGGAATTTACTGGTATTTCTGAAGGTAAAATTGTAACGGTCGTATTGGGTGTTTGTGACAATGGCGTCGGAATTGACGGCCGCTGCCGAGAAATAAGTCTGGTTTCTCGCGGTGCCGGTAGCGACCGATACGGAGTTGGTATAGGCAGTTCCCGTTTCAAAGAAATCCTGTCCGGGATCAAAGCCATAACTGTTTTCAGGGATCAATTGACGTCCCCAGCTTTTAATCGACGAACCTCCGGCGGCATACAGGTCGCCGGTGCCGTAACGATTCTGGAAGCTGGGCAATATCAGCGGGGAATATAGTTCAGCCGAACTGGAGTAAATCACTTCGAGTTTGTCGGCGGCGCCTTGTTTGGTCGTAATGACGATAGCGCCGTTTGCCCCTTGATTACCATACAAAGCGGCAGCCGCAGCGCCTGTCAGCACGGAGATGCTTTCAATGTCTTCAGGGTTGATGTCGGCAATAAATTCGGTGGTGCCGTTTGATCCGAAAGCGCCTGAGTCGCCTTCACCTTTTGTATTGTACATGGGAATCCCGTCGATCACGTAAAGCGCATTGTTTGATTGGGCGATAGATTTTGCTCCGCGCATCACGACCTTTGCTGCGCCACCCATACCCGACGAACCTGCGTTGATGTTTACACCGGCCACTTTCCCAGCCAGAGCATTGATGAAGTTGGTGTTTTTAACCTCCGTGACGTCTTCGTTTCTGATGGTTTGCACATTGTAGCTCAGTGCTTTTTCCGCCCGTTTGATGCCGAGCGCCGTTACTACCACTTCTTCGATTTGGTGGCTGTCTTCACTCAGGGAGATGTTGATGACGGTTTGGTTTCCGACCACGACTTCCTGGGTGGCATATCCCAAAAAAGAATAGACCAAGACGGAGGTTTTGTCCGGCACGCTGATGGAGTATTGCCCATCAGCGCCCGTTATCACCCCGATTGTTGTGCCTTTGACCATGACATTCACTCCAGGCATGGGTTCGCCGCTTTCGTCGGTCACCTTTCCTGCTACGGACACCTGTTGAGCAGTTTCTTTTGTCGACAGTTTGTCCATTTCTTTTGCCCTGTCCTTAGACATCAAAATAATATGTGTGCCTTCCATGGTATAGCGGACATCGGTATTTTGAAAAACTTCGTTAAGAACCTGAGCGACCGGCTGTTCTTTGGAACTGACGTTGACTTTTCGGTTGACATCAACATTCCTTTTGCTGTAAAGAAACAGGTAATCCGTCTGGTTTTCTATCAGCGATAGCAGTTCGCCTACCGAAATATCCCCTTCCTGGATGCTCACGCGGGAATTTTGAGAAGCAGCGTCTTCGATGAATGAGCAGAAGATTGCTGCTAAAATGATTATAAATGATATTTTCATGGCAGATAGAAAATACGTTTTTATTTTTGAATAATAAACCATATCTTTGTTGAATTAAGATTAATACTTGAAATGTGTTTCTCTAGAAATCAGTATTGATTCTTGTGCCGGATGGTGTTGCCTCACTTTCCGGCATTTTTTTGTTGCTGCTGTCTGTGTCTTACCATAGGCATTTGTATTTTAGTTTTTGCATAATCATTGTTGTGAGTATTGTTTCAGGCTAATCCCAAAATTCATAGAGCCATTCTATTTGATTATTATCGTTTGATTGTCTTCCGATCTTTCGTATTTGAAATCGACATCCTTTTGCAATGTTCTCAGGATATGATCGACGCCTTCCGCCTGCCGGAATTTCCCCGTATAACGTTTATTCATGACGGTGGAAGTTCGGATCTCAATCTGCAGATGGAAATATTTTTCCAATGTTTTGATGATGTCGTGGAAGGTATCTTCGTCGAAATAGAGGATGCCGTTACGCCACAGAAAATGGTTGTAATCATTGATCTCTCCTTTTTGAAATTGGTTTCCGATCAGCGAAACATATTGATCCGGCTGCAACAATATCGTTTCGCCGGAAGCATCGTGAGGTTGAATGCTGACCGATCCTTCCAAGAGCGATGTCGTAAATGCCTCATTTTCGGGATAGGCATTGATATTGAAAGTGGTACCCAATGCCTTTACGTCGTACTTCTCTGTTTGGACCACAAACGGGATGTCGGACGGACTTATTTCAAAATATCCCTCTCCGGAGAGCGTTACCTTGCGTTGCTTCCCGCGGAATGAAGCGGGATAGGAAAATGAGGTATTTGCGTTCAACCAGACATGTGAACCGTCGGCGAGCATCAATTCCACGCAACTGCCCGGACGAACCTTCAGGGTTTGCATCCCGCCGTCGTCTGCTTTGACTAACAGCTGGACAAACCATCCGATGGAAAATGCCAACGCGAAGAAAGCTGCAAACCTCAACATCCTGACATAGACGGGCTGCCGCTTCCCGGTTGCGTTTTCCGATAAATAGATATGGAAAATAAACGCATTCAACAACTTGCGTTCGGCAAGAAATTCATGCCGTGCCTGTTCGGAAGCTTCCACATAATCCATGATTTTCGCTTCTTCTTCCCGACTGGTTTTTCCTGTAAAATATTTCCAAAAAAGTGCTCTCATTCTCGATTTTTCTCGTCAATAATATAAAGACAATTGAGAGCGCAAGATCCCTAACGAAAATTTATCATAATCTTCCGGTTAATGATAATCTTTTTGAAACGCAAATTTTGCTTTACGTAAATTCCATTTTTGCGCGACCAAAAATGCCACTTCTCGCAAAATCAAAATGCGAATAAATCATCTAATTTCACCTCGCTCTGTATGTTACTATACTGATTACGCTTAACTCCAAAAGTCGTAATCATCGTTGTATGAAGGGCTTTCTTGGTTTTTGTATTGTCTGCGAACATCGCCGAGCGTTTCCGCAAAGTGTCGTTATAATCTTTTGTGATAGTGAATTCGTCTTTTGCGTATTTCATCTCGCAAAGATTTATCAGGCGGTCGTTGCGGTCAATGACGAGGTCAATCTGGGCGACAACTTTTTTAGTTTCTTCGTCGGTATGACGCCATGCCGAATAAGTTGTTGATACTCCGCTAATTCCAAGTTTGTGTTTGATTTGCGGGATATGCCACAGACAGACCTGTTCAAAAGCGTAGCCGCGCCAAGTGTTATGGGCGGGCAAGCCGAAATTGTTTGTCCAGAAGCGCTCATCATTATTGTTTTCCATAAAGTTCAAATAAAAAAGTGAGTAAAAATCAATCAGTTGAAACAGTTTCTCTTTGTGTTTTTTACC
>JAISUK010000013.1 GCA_031272075.1 Dysgonamonadaceae bacterium | reverse complement strand
GGTCGCCGGCAGGTATTGCTACCCCCGTTGCCCCTCGACTTGCATGTGTTAAGCCTGTCGCTAGCGTTCATCCTGAGCCAGGATCAAACTCTTCTTCGTTATTCATTCTTTTTTATTGTATCTTTTACGTCTTTACTCAACAAAAACTCCAGGGCAATGCTATATACATCACCCTCGCTAAGTCTCCGCCTTTCATTGACTAGGCTTTATTTTTTTACCCCATGTCCAATACTTTTTATCGCATTGAACACGGCTTGTACTACGTTGCATGAAATATTTCAAAGATCACTTTTGGGCTTCCCGTTTTTGCTCACGTTTGACCGCGATTCATTCCACTTAGGATTTGGAATTACGCTTAATCCCATTCCTTCATTTCATGTCTTCTTATTTCCTTGGAGTTGTTTTCCTACCTGGAAAAATCGGAAAGCGGGTACAAAGGTACAACACTTTTTTTTATTTCCAAACATATTGAAGAAAATTTTTTATCAAAAGACAGCAAATAACTAATTTTCAAGGAAATATTTTTAGCTGGTCTTTGACTAAATCCAACAACATTAACATTCCAGTATTACTAGAGCGGATAATATTTCCTTCACGGCATTGCGAGAAGTTGAATTTTTCAGAGATAATTTTATTTCTACAAGCTACTGCGATCCATACGGTTCCAACCGGCTTGTCATCCGACCCCCCATCGGGGCCGGCAATGCCGGAAGTAGCGATGGCGCAATCAGATTCAAATAGTTGTTGGACGCTGACTGCCATTTGCCGAACTACCTGTTCGCTGACCGCGCCGAATTGTTCCAAATCAGATGACGTAACGTTCAAAACCGTTTGTTTAATTTCATTTGAGTAGGCAATGACACTTCCTTTAAAATAAGCCGAACTACCGGGAACCGAAGTGATCAAACTGGCAATTTTACCTCCCGTACAACTCTCAGCCGTGCTTAAAGTCAGGTTTGCTTTACGCAGGTTTTTTCCCAACAACATTTCCAGGGGTTGATCCGTTTCGGAAACAATATCTTTCCGGAGATAATTGATCAAACGGATACGCTGATCTTCCATTTGTTGTTTCAGTGTTGTTTCCGAAGGATGTTTTCCGCTCAATCTCAGGCGAATAAATCCATAAGAAGGCAGATAAGCCAACTTGATATTTTGAGGCAATTCGTTTTCAAACTGTTCCAAATACATGGCCAGCATTGATTCGGAATAGTTGCCGACCAGGAAAGTCTGATGCAAGATACATTCGCGATCGTTGAAACGATTTTTCAGGCGGGGCAAGATATCGACCGCCATTGCACCTTTCATTTCGTAAGGAACTCCGGGCATCGACACCAAGACGACATTATTTCTTTCGAACCAAGTGATCGGGGCGGTACCCAGGCGATTTTGTATAATTTCGCAATTATCGGGAACATACGCTTGCTGGCGGGTCAATTCGTTTAAGGGACGGTTATTGAATTTCATCATTTGTTCGATATTGTTCAACACCAAATCATTAAAAACCAGCGAGGAATTAAAGAAGCGACAAAGCGTTTTTTTGGTGATGTCGTCTTTTGTTGGGCCGATACCTCCGGTAACCAAGACGACGGGCACCCTGGAGCAGGCACGTTCAAAAGCATCGAGGATGTCCGGTTCATTATCGCCAACGGTCGTTTTGTAACAGACATCAAATCCGATCTTATTCAATTCCTGTTCCATCCAGCAAGAATTGGTATCCAACACCTGACCTATCAGCAATTCATCCCCAATCGTAATAATTTCTACCGTATTTTGCATTCCTTTTCCTGATTTAAAACGTTTGCACCCAACAAGTCAACGCCTGCTGAATTAAGCTTGTTTGTTTATTTTTGATGTCTTGAATGCTTTATACACGAACCAACATCCGGCAAGGATAAAAGGGATGCTCAAGATTTGCCCCATGTTGAAAATCCATCCCTCTTCAAACGATTCCTGGTTATTTTTGATGTACTCTATACAAAATCTGGTCAGGAAAATGCCGATCAGAAACACACCGAATATAAGCCCGCGCGTCTTGTATGCGTCTTTTTTCCAATACAACCACATACACAGCAACGCGGTCAACACATAGCAGGTCGCTTCGTAGATCTGAGTGGGATGGGAAGGCGGCGAAAACAAGGGCAGTGCGCCCTTATGCTCCCAATCATTCAAATTTGTAATAAAACGGAATGCCCACGGAACGGTCGTTTCATGTCCATAAATTTCATGGTTCATTAGATTTCCCATCCGGATAAATGCCGCCACAAAGCCTACCGGGACGACTAAACGGTCGAAAGTCCAGAGCATACCCGTATGTGTCACATTTTTCGAGAAGAAATAGACAGCGATGATGATTCCGAGGGTTCCGCCGTGGCTGGCAAGCCCTCCTTCCCATATTTTGAGGATCTCGGAAGGATGTGCGAGATAAAACCCCGGATTATAGAACAAACAATGTCCCAAACGGGCGCCAACGGTAGCCGAAACAATCACATAGAAAAATAATTTATCATACCAGGCATCATTGAGTTTCTCGTTCTTCCATTGTTTTGAAACAAGATAACATCCTACTGCAAAGCCCAATGCGAATAAAATCCCGTACCATCTGATTTCTTTATCAATCACCGGAATCGTAAAAGCAACCGGATCAACCGTCCACGTAATAAATGACAACATAGTTAATTAATTTATTATTCTAATTTTTTCTTTTTCTCCTTACTTATTTTCGTTGCAGCCAATTTCTTCTGTAAATGCTCGATCTCGATTCCCTGATTACGGATCGTCGTCAACAATGCATTCAGTTCTTCGTTATCGATCGTGCTTGGGAATTGAGCATCCACACGCGTTTTGAAATCACTTAACACATTCATATAATTATTGAATGCATCGTAGGCATTTTCATACGGACTATACACGCTAGGGCCGGGAAATGTCTTTGTGCTCATGAAATGGAAATGGTCGCTTGACTGCAAGTAGATCCAATCCTGGCGGATTCGTCGATCTTCGCACATGCGCACGCGTTCGCCTATTTCGTACAATTTTTGAACGGCTTCTTTTTGCAGGATATTCCCGTACCAAGGGCTGATGTCTCTTTCTTCGCCTGCCCACGAACAAGGATATGGCACAGGGAGTTGGCATGCCGGTTTCAATTTATTGGCGATTTCGGAAGGAGTAGAATATCCTATTTTTTTATCAAAGGCATATTTCGGCAGTGCTTTGAAAAATTCAAAGATTCCGGTTTCTGCGGGTTGTTGGCTGCCGAGTGTCTCATAGTTCATAAAAACATTGATAACTTGTTCTTCGGCCGGCAAGGCATCGATCCAATTGATGAATTTATCCGCTACCAAGGGATACTCGTTCCAGTCGTAGTTGGAAAAGCGAAACGAAATATCGTCGCTGAATTTAAAATTTCGCATCAACAGCGTCAGCTTCGGATTCACCGCCGAAGAATACAAATAATTCGGGCTTCTCCATCCCAAAACATGTTTTGCGCCTTCGGTAATCATCATTTTATACCCCATCGAAGAAACCAATTCTCCAATATCGTCCGAATAAATCAGTTCGGTATTACGAAACACTTTCGGTCGTTGCCCGAACAGCAATTCGATCTTGTCGGAATGGGCTTTCACCTGGCTTTTGAATTCATCGGGATCCATCAACGATGCCAACGAATGGGCGTAGGTTTCCGCCAAGAACTCCACGCAGCCGGTTTTTGCCAGTTCTTTGAATCCGTCAATCACTTCCGGGACATAGATTTCCAATTGTTCCATGACCACTCCCGACAGGGAAAATGCGATTTTAAATTTGCCATTGTACGATTTTATCATTTCCAACAAGGTCGCATTTGCTCTCAGAAATGACCGGTCTGCTATTCTTCGGATAATATCTTCATTAGAAAAATCATCGTAATAATAGTGATCGCTTCCGATATCGAAAAAACGGTACCTTTTCAACCTGAATGGTTGATGCACTTGAAAATAAAAACAAATTGTCTTCATATATCAATCATTTTTTACATTACACTTTCATATATTTTACGGACTTTCAGTCCTGCATATTCCCATTTGATGCCGTCGACTTCTTTTTTGCCCTCATCGCGCAGGTATTCAGCCATCGACGGATAGGTGATGATAGAATACATGGCGTCGGCCATGGCTTCGATATCCCAATAATCGGTTTTTATTGCATAATCCAATATCTCGGCGCATCCCGACTGTTTGGAGATGATTGTCGGCACGCCGCATTGCATCGCTTCCAGCGGAGAAATTCCAAAGGGTTCCGACACGGAAGGCATCACATATACATTGCTTGATTTTAGGACTTCGTACACTTGTTTGCCCTTCATAAAGCCGGTAAAATGAAACCGGTCGGCGATGTGACGTTGAGCGACGAGTCGGATCATCTGATTCATCATATCGCCACTGCCTGCCATCACGAAGCGGACATTTTTGGCTTTTTTCAAAACTTTTGCAGCAGCTTCCACGAAATATTCCGGTCCTTTCTGCATTGTGATGCGCCCCAAGAACGTGATGACTTTGTCTTTTGTCCCCTTACGCGATGTAATCGCTTCGATATCAGGATCAAGCGGTTCGACAGCATTGTGTACCGTTGTTACCTTTTTGGGATCCTGGTGGTATTTCTCAATCACCGTATAGCGTGTCAGATCGCTCACCGTGATGATGTGATTGGCATGATCCATTCCATCTTTTTCAATGCCGTAGACCTGTGGATTCACTTTTCCGCGACTGCGATCGAAATCGGTAGCATGCACATGGATGACCAGTGGCTTTCCGGTAGCATGTTTCGCATGTATTCCGGCTGGATAAGTCAACCAATCGTGTGAATGGATCACGTCGAAATCATAAGTCCTTGCTACCACCCCTGCCACAATCGAATAATTGTTGATTTCTTCCAACAAATTGCCCGGATAGCGTCCGGAAAATTCGATGCAACCCAAATCATTCGTATGCAAATACCTGAAGTCCGCATAAATATGGTCTCTCAAATAATAATATTCCTGCGGATCCATGTATTTGCCCAAGCGTTGACTCACATAATCCCATTGCAGGTCTTTCCAGACGATAGGCGTATTGCAAGCGCCCAGCAGTCGCAGGAAACTTCGATCTTCGTCGCCCCAGGGTTTCGGCATTACGAAAGTGATTTCCATGTCCTCCTGTTTCGCCATTCCTTTGGTCAATCCATAACTTGCCGTCCCCAAACCTCCCAGGATGTGCGGAGGAAATTCCCAGCCAAACATCAATGCTTTCATCTTTATTACAGATTATATGATTCCAATAATTTCAGTACCCGGAGAATATTCGACACATTCATAGCAAAAGAAACGGCGCCCCTACTTTGGAAAGGCGGGTTTCCGTCGAACAATTCCGAGATTGAGCCGATGCAATGTGTATTCATCTCCTCTTCCAATCCGATTAACATTCTCTCCACGAAAGAGATACCGCTCATCTGATAGATGCGTAAGTACGCCTCCAGATAAAATCCCAGCAACCACGGCCATACAGTGCCCTGATGATAGGAAAGATCCCGTTCCTGTTGTGAACCGACATAATACGGTCGGTAGCCTTCACTTTTCGGACTCAATGAGCGAATTCCTTTCGGTGTCAGCAATTCTTTTGTAACGATATTCAGCACCGCGCGTTTTTGTGTCTTATCCAGCGGTGAATAATCCAGCGCCACAGCGAACAACATATTCGGACGGACGCTCCAATCGACAAAACTGCCATCTACATAATCAAACAGGTAGCCATATCCGTTAACAAATGTCTCAACAAACGATTTCCCGACTTTGTCCGATAAGTCCGTCAATTGTTGGATGGCAGGGGCGTCTTCGCGTAATTTTTTCAATTCCGCAACAAATCTCAACGCATTATACCATAACGAATTAAACTCGACAATATAGCCTGTTCTGGGCACGATCGGCTTTCCTTCCGAGGTAGAATTCATCCACGTAATCGCTTTGTATTTACCATCCGCGATCAACAACCCGTTGGTATCCAACTTCAGCAAAGGATGTTTATTGGATAAAATATAAGCGATGATTTCCGACACAAACGCTTCATAAAAATCAGCGCATTTTTCCAAACCCTGATTTTTTGCATATTGTTGAATAGCCCAAATGACCCAAAGCAACACATCGGGCAGGTCAATCTCTTTGATCACACTGTCTTCCGAGCCTTTTGACATAAACTCGCGAAGCACGGGCATCGCCGTTGCCATAATCTTTTCAAACCGCACCGGATCGTCGATGGAAAGTGTACACCCAGGCAATGAAATGAATAAATCACGAGCACGCACCTTAAACCAGGGATATCCGGCCAGCAGATACGCATCATTCTCTTTCGGGCGGAAATAAAATTGCTGTGCAGAATTTTTCAGACAGTTATAGAAATTGTTGCGTGGCGTACGCGTCGCTATCTCATCTTCATAGCATTTCTTCATGTTGGCTGGATCAATCGGGAAGTCGCCTGCCGAAAAATACACTGACTCTCCTTTTCGGATCGGCAATTCGAAATAACCCGGAACATACAGGTCTTCCTTGAAGGGAAAACCACGTTCCAGTTCTTTCACATATTCTATATCGCGGTACCAATCGGGCTGGAAGACAAATTTGCAGGGTTTACTGAACTGCATGTGTAATTCGGGATAGCCCGCATACATGCAAGTTTTGATCCCGTTGTCGATTTCAGAGAAGTTTTTATTGACAGTACCGTTTTCTTTTGTCAGATTATTGACATTACGGAACGCCATAAAGGGTTTGAACCGAAGGATTGTCGGGGAATGAGCGTCTACCAAAGTATATTTGATTAATATACGGTTTTCGTAGGCAGTAAATATTTTTTCTTTCGAGAGTATGACGCCGCCGACGCGATAGAGGGTACTCGGGACCTCTTCCACCTCAAATTGCCGAATGTATTTATGACCGTTCGGACTGAACTGGTTATTTGCATACTGATGCAATCCCATGTTAAATTCAGCTTCATGTTGAATCACTGTTTCATCTAAAGATGAAAGGATTACGTGATTATCACCGTCCAGTTGAGGCACGGGCATCACCAGCAAACCGTGGTATTTTCGGGTATTACAATCCACGACGGTGGTGCAATGATAAGCGCCCCCGCGGTTCGTTCGAAGCACTTCCCGTTTAAGCGACTCTTCCAGGTTGATCATCAACGTTTTATCAAATATTAAATACCCCATAACTTAAAAAAATTTTGAATCCCGTACTGTTTAAAAACGAAATATACGATCTTAATTCTTATTTTACAAATTTTTATTTGTTTTTAACTTTTTCTCGCCGATTAAAAATACAAATTCACTTGTAAACCGACGTGATCTGTATTAAAAACAGGCGTCACAATAAAGTAATTATCTAAAAGTAAATTCATTTCATCAGCAATAAAATTCCGCACCGGAAAATAGATCCAGTAAGCCAATTCCGTAGAAAGCATCGCGATGCCAGCGCCTGCCACAATATCGCTAAACCAGTGCCGATTGTTGACCATCCGCAGGATTCCCACCGTACTTGCCGTAGCATAACCGGAATACGCGATCAGCGGATTGCTGTCTTTGAACTCCTTATATATCATCTGCGCCCCAATAAAAGCCAGCGCTGTATGTCCGGAAGGAAAAGAATTGTTCCCGCCATCGGGACGTTCTTTCTTCAAGTAGGACTTTAACTTACGTACCTGAAGCGCTGTCAATCCGGAAGAAATCGACATCAGAAAAAATTGATCGATCGGATGATGTTTTTCTTTATCCAAGGCGTCAAACACGAACAGACCCGGAATCAGCGAATACTGCAAAACGTCATCCACATGGGTCACTTCCGCACTTCCTTCAGGACGATCGATCGGGATAAAATCCCGATATTTCGATTGCGAAGCGACAGTCCCTGCTAAAATCATTCCAACCGGAAATATAAAATCCTTTAGTTCGACATTATACTCCACGGGAGGGATATGAAAACGATGCACAATTTTCAGCGCTCCCTTGTTTTTTTCTGCCAGGTCTTTCATCTCTTTTTTAATCAATTCCATCGATGCTCCATTGATACCATCTATCTCTCCAAAATCGGCATGATTTTCGAGTTTGGCAGCAATCGCTGGGCGTTTCAACTGTATTTTCGGTTCCTTATCGGCCTTTTCAACTACTTGATCAATGACATCATCGTGGACGACAGGCACTTCAGCGCGTGTGATTATATTGATATAACCCTTTGTCTTCCGCGGATCATCTTTTTTATCATCATTCAATGACGTTGCTATCAACAAGAAGCATAAAAAAATGCAATATTTTTTTCGCCGATAACAAAACATACATCCGTATGTACTATTTTTCCGGATACATAGCGTTCCACCATTCCGGTTGGTCTTTCAGCCATCTAGCAAACCAGGCATGGATTGTCTTGTTCCATTTGATACGCTTGCTGTATGCATAGATGGCATGGTTTTCACCTTCCACCCTGATAAACTCGACCGTTTTACCCAGAATCTTCAAGGCATTGTACATCTGTATGCTTTCGCCTATCGGCACATTGGTGTCGACGCTTCCATGCAGCAATAAAAGTGGTGTTTGGATTTTATCTGCGTGAAACAAAGGACTTTGTTCGACATACAGTTCGGGATTGTTCCAAGGATAACTGTTTGCGCTTGCCGAGGCGCTGTAAGCATAACCCCAGTAGCCTTCTCCCCAATAGCTGGCGATTGAGCTGATGCCCGCATGCGAGACTGCAGCAGCAAACAAGTCGGTACGGGTCTGAAGGTATTGTGTCATAAATCCGCCGTAGGATGCGCCGATACAGCCGATTTTCGTCTTATCGACAAACGGATGCTCCTCGCAAAATTTTTGTGTCCCTTCAATAATTTCGTCGGCAGTCATTTTTCCCCAGGCATTGACATGTCGGGCAGAGAACGACTGCCCGAAACCGGTCGTGCCGCTGGGTTGAAGCGTATAAACCACATACCCCAATGCCGCATAAGTCTGCAAAGGATAGGTGCTTTCAAAAATACGGGTGGTTGGCGACGTTCCACCATAATAATATACAATCATCGGGTATTTTTTCGCAGGATCAAAATCGACGGGCAGATAATAACGCCCTTTGATTGTTGTGCCGTCGGAGGCGACAAAATCCCAATCGCTCATCGGGCTGAGTTCGAGTGTTGCCAACTGTCCGCCGAAGGGATCCGCCAGCAAGCGCACGGTTTTAGTTTTCAAGTCATAGCCATACAGTCGGTAAGCATTGGAAGCGCTTTCGCCGCGGTACAATGCCGTCAATCCTTTCGTAGCCACCTGAAAACCGGCAACGATGTCTTCCTGAAGATCTAATTTCTGAAAACTTTCCGACTTGACGTCATACTCATAGACCGAACGGTAATCTTCCTCATCCACAGAAAAATAGATCCGATTGTCCGCTGTAGACCACTGAACGGAAGCAATGCTCGGATTAAAATCTTTCGTAATCGGCTGCACTGCTTTTGTTTGCAGATCGAGGATAAAAGCCTGTGTGTCGTAGGTGTTCGACACCTGATCTTTTGCGATATTCAGGCCTATTCCATCGAATGCTTCCGCACCTCCGGTAATCAGTATTTTTTTATAATCGGGCGAATAAAGGGCTTTAGAAATAAATCGGTCGCATACGAGGGTATCCATAGCCAATGTTTTCAAATCCATCTCAAAGAGGCAATTCTTGCGGAACGGACGTTCACTCATGTCTTCTTCACTTGTCATGAAAAGGATTTTACGACTGTCGGGACGGATATCCTCCAGACCGGTTTGAGTCTTTCCAAACGTCAGACGCTGCAAAGTACGATCGTTGAAACGATAGCAATAGAGCGAACTTCTGCCTCTGAAAGAACCTGCCCTGTCGCTGGGCGAAAGCAACCGCTTCAAATCGCCGGTATCTTCGGGGATTTCTTCGCGGATAGCGATGATCATAAATTCATCGTTCGGCGAAAGCGTATACGAATCACATTTAATTCCTTTCGCTATCATGGATTCTTTCATCGACACCACATCCAGTTCGTAAAAATCTTTGTCTTTTGCCCCTTCTTTTGTGTAGACAATTTTATCCGATTTCTCCCTCCAGCGGGGTTGCGAAGACCCTTGAAAAGGAGAAATCAACCGGTTGGTCTTCATTTCCCTCAGTTCAAGCGAAGGAATGGATTTTCCTCCGGGATACACTTCGTTAAATCCGACGATGTAATAATTTCCGGAAGGAGAAATCGAGCTGAATGACAATCGTTTTCCTTCCAGGATATCATTGATGTTGATACGACGTTTTGTATCCACAGAGACTGCAAGTTGCGATGTGGTATCTCCTTTTTCGGGCATCACTGTGGTTTTGAGTTCCGACTGATTAAAATTTTTGAAAGTAGCCAAACGTTTAATAACAACATCGTAACTATAAGGAGGTTCCATTGTTATTGTTAAATCCACGCTCCGTGCTTTCGACAAACTGTCTTCTTTGGTTTCTTTCGATTTTTCTTTTTTGCCGTTGACATAGATTTCCATCATTTCCGTGCAAAGCACCTGCACTTTGGCTTTGCAATAGCGGTCGGCATCGATACGGAACGAAAGCAATTGCAATGCCTTGTCTTGAGTCGGATTTTCGGAATCCCAATCAAAATAGGGCAAAGAAAGAATCCCGGCGCTATCTGTCCGGAGGATTTGATTATCTGGCGCGATTGGATCAAAATCGACCACCGCCTGCAACAATTCTTTATCCGCAAAACTTTTTTTATTTACGTCAAGACTGTCGATTTTCACCGGCGAGTAAAGCGGTATCAATTTCGAACAATGGTAGTCTTTAACAACGATTTCCTCTTGAGAAAATACATTAAAAGAACTTAGAATAAAAGCAACAACAACGATCTTATGTAACAGATTCATGATACGATTATATTAATAAAATATTCATTAAGTATATCGTACAAAACTAATAAAAAATTTTATATGCAAGGTTGTTTTTCGTTTAATTACTTAACAGAAATCATTTTTCGAGCCTCGGCAAACACTGTCGAAAAGCGCCTGAGCAGCGAATTTTCCGATAAAAAGCTTTAAAAAAAGAAAAGGTTGTCATCCCGACAACCAATCTTCATTGTTAACCTTAAATCTAATACCATGAAAAACACTGTACAAAGGTAAGCGCTTTTATGTTATAAAACATAATTTTAGAACATAAATTTTCTCGCGATTAACTTTATTTAACTTTCAATAACTAATCTACATACAACACTAATCCTTTAATATACTCTCCTTCAGGGTGATATATATTTATTGGATGATCTGCCGCTTGCGTCAATTGATGCAGAATCCGGACATTTCGTTTTGCTTGAGCAGCTGCGCTGAATACCGTCAACCGGAATTGCTCTTTTGTTACCACTTGGGAACATGAAAAAGTAAACAGCAAACCACCTTGTTTGATCTTCGCGAAAGCCAATGTGTTCAACTTTTTATATCCCTGAAGAGCGTTTCGCAATACATTCCTGTGCTTAGCGAACGCGGGCGGATCCAATACAATCAAGTCATAAACCGCGCCCATCTTTTCCAAGTATTTGAAAGCATCTTCCGAAAATGAACGATGGCGGCAGTCGTCCGGGAAGTTCAGCGCAACATTTTCATCGGTCAATGCGATCACTTTCGAGGAAGTATCTACCGAATGAACTGTATGAGCGCCGCCCCGCATGGCAAAGCACGAGAAACCGCCGGTATAGCAAAACATATTCAACACATCTCTGTCTTTGGCATAGTTTTCAAGCAGCCGTCGATTATCGCGTTGATCGATAAAAAAGCCTGTCTTCTGACCACTGACCCAATCGACATGAAATTTCATGCCATTTTCGATCACGATATTCGACACATCCGTTCCGCCGTAGAGATAGCCGTCTTCGGCATCCAATCCTGCTTTGAAAGGCAATGTAGCTTCGGACTTGTAATAAATATTGTGAAGTTGAGATCCGAGTGTTTCTTTCAGGGCTTCAGCCAGTTCCATTCGGACAAGGTGCATTCCGGGCGTATGCGTCTGCATCACCGCCGTTCCGGCATAGACATCGACAATCAGGCCGGGCATACAATCGCCTTCACCATGTATCAGCCGGTAGGTGTTATTTATGGGATGATCAATAAATCCCAATTGTTTACGGAGTTGCAGCGCCTGCATAAACCGCTTTTTCCAGAAATCAAGGTCAATCTCCTCGTCTTCAAACGAAAGGATCCTGACTGCGATCGATCCGATCTGGCAATGACCGACAGCCAGAAAATGATTTTCCGCATCATACACTTTGACGATTTCTCCTTCTTCGGGTGAGCCTTCCGCGTGGTGGATTGCGCCTGAAAAGATCCAGGGATGGCGTCTTCTCAGCGATTCGTCTTTTTTAGGATTGAGATAGAGTTTTTTATATGACATGTACAAACAATATTATTAGTCAATAAACGAGGCTGCGAACAATTCATACGGGGATTCCGCTTATCAACCGCTTGTAGATTTTCAGACAAGCCCAGGCATCCAAGGCTGCATATTGTTGTTGCGCGTCGGTCAAGACAGATGTCTCCCAATTGGTCAGCCGTTGCCGTTTCGAGATGCGTTTCTCGAAGAGCAGTGCGTAGATTTTTTGCAATCCGAGATCATTGATGCCGTATTGCGTCACAATATGCTGGAGATCGACGAAACCGGCGGGTGTAAATTTCTTCCAGCGGCCGATGGAACGAAAGTCGTCTTTCAGAGAAAGTCCGATTTTCAGGGTTCCGGGATCAGAGAGCAAGTCCATCAGGCAGGAAGGTAATCCGATGAAATTCAAGCGAAAAAGGAAACAGACATCCTCCGTTGCCATTTGAATGAGCGCGACGCGATGCAGATTTCCTTTCTTGTACGCCGGTCGGGTTTCCGTATCAAATCCCACCATCGGAGCTTTCCGCAGGGAAGCGACGGCTTTTTCGGCATCTTTCACCGTTTGCACCAAAGCGACCCTGCCCGAAAACGATTCGATCTCCAGGACAGACAATTCTTCTTTTGTAATGTTTTTTCCCAACATACTTATTTGTGAAATTTACAGTCGCTCCACCTCTTCATCAATTCGGGGATCGCGATACTTGATATGATGCAATGTCTTCAATGCGTTGAGTAGACGTTGCCCCCAATATTCCTTAAAATTTCGGAGACATTCGACCAAAGAATCATTCATCGTTTCTTTGTTTCCATTCTTAAATACAGCAATGAAATTACCCAAATCTTGATAGATATCCGCCAAATCTTCCGACACTTTTACCGCCACAGGAGTATCGCTGAATGTGATCTCCGGATGAAAGGTCTCCAGATATAAATCATCTTCTCCAAGCAGTGCAGCGACGTTTTCCTGCACTTGCGAATACAGGGCTTCCGTGACTTTGACCTCCAATTGTGAATCATAGAAATCTTCATTGTCGGGCATGATAGATGCCTTCAGGTAGAGTAACGGTAAAATTCGAACGGCATTGTTCACAAAAACCGCCTTGCTGCTTGCTTTGCATTTTTCTACAAATGCGCAATATTCTACTGCCACCCTTACAAAATCGACCGTATAATTTGAAAAAACGATTTCTTCCATTATCTAACAAAAATCGGATGCAAAATTATAAAAAACTTATTAATAATCGAATATTCAAGTAAGTTACAATGATTCCTATCAGCAATAACAAGACATTCAGTCGCATGCTGTTAGCGTATTTTCCCATCAATCGTTTATTGGAGGTCAGGAAAATTTGGGTAAATATCGTTACGGGCAATTGAATGCTCAACAGCATCTGCGAATAAATCAAGCCCTGAAACGGATTTTGTATAAACATAATAATTAATAAAGCGCAGACCAGAGAAATGACAACTCCCCAACGCGAATGTTTATCCCGAATGTCATAAGGCTCACCGTAAATTCCGGCGAAGATTGTGCCGCCGGCCATACCTGAAGTCACACTCGAAGCAATCCCCGCAAACAGCAGCGCGACAGCAAAAACGAGGCCTGCGCCTTTTCCCAACAAAGGCGTCAGCATACTCTGAGCTTGTTGCAATTCGCTTGCTGAGAGTGAATTTTGAAAAAAAGTAGCCGCTGCAAGGATAATCATCGCGCTGTTGATCGCCCACCCGATGATCATTGAAAAAATGGTATCGCCAAATTCGTATTTCAATTGCTTTTTTATCACGGCATCGTCGTGCAAATCCCATCGGCGACTCTGAATCACTTCGGAATGAAGGAAGAGGTTGTGAGGCATCACCACCGCGCCCAACACACTCATGATGATTAAAATAGAGCCATCCGGGATGGTAGGTGTCACCCACGACCGAGCGGCCTCACTCCAGGAGACCGGTGCGACCCACAATTCGTAGAGGAAAGAAAAACCAATAATCGAGACAAAGCCAATAATCCATCGTTCGATTTTGGGGTAAGAATTGGAATAAATGATGTAAGCGATCAGCACAGTGACCAGGCAAGATCCAAACTTGATTGGGATGTGAAACAGCATCTCGAGTGCGATGGCGCCTCCGAGAATCTCGGCCAGTGAAGTAGAAACCGAGGCCGCCATGGCTGTCCCCAGTATGCTTCTGCCGATTTTCTTCGGCATGTACTCGGTCACAGCTTCCGAAAGACATTTTCCGGTGACGATTCCCAAGTGCGCCACATTGTGCTGCAGGACTATCAACATCAGGGTAGAAAGCGTAATCATCCACAGCAGACTGTATCCGAAATCACTTCCGGCAGCGATATTCGACGCCCAGTTGCCGGGGTCGATAAACCCCACCGTCACCAGCAAACCCGGTCCCAGGTACTTGAAAAAATCAAGCGAGGGCTTGTCGCCTTTTTTGTCCAGGCTTTTCTTTATCCAATTGATCAGTTTCATAATTCCAACACTTTCCAAAGCGCTTCGTCAGGAGAAGGTGCAATAAATTCCATTGCTTTCTTTGAAACCGGATGAATAAAACTCATTTTCCGCGCGTGCAGACTGATGCCGCCGTCTTTATTAGAACGGTCGAAGCCATATTTCAGATCGCCTCGAATGGGACAGCCGATTTTTGCCAGCTGACAACGGATCTGGTGATGTCGTCCTGTCTTTAAGTCTATTTCCAACAGGAAATAGTGCTCCGAACGGTTCACTATTTTATACGACAACTCCGCGCGTTTGGAACCCGGTCGCTCGATGATGTCGGCATACGATTTGTTCTGTTTTTCGTTCCTGACAAGGTAGTGAACCAATTCCCCTTCTGTTGCCGGAGGTTGCTTTTTCACGATTGCCCAATATGTTTTTTTTATTTGTCCCAAACGGAACATTTCGTTGAGGCGTTCCAATGCTTTGCTGGTTTTGGCAAAAAGCACCAGACCGGACACTGGCCTGTCCAAACGGTGCGGCACCCCAAGAAATACATCTCCGGGCTTGGCATATTTTTCTTTCAGCCATTGTTTTAAGTGTTCAGACAACGGTGTATCGCCCGTTTTATCCCCTTGTACAATTTCGGAACAATTTTTATTGACAACAATGATGTGATTGTCTTCGTACAGGACTTCCATTACATATTCATGCCGCCGCAGACCGGTATGACTTGTCCGGTGACATACGACGAGAGGTCTGAAGCCAGGAATAAAGCCACATTCGCCACATCTTCGGGAGTTCCTCCGCGGCGCAGCGGGATCTGTGCAGCCCATTTCTCGCGGACTTCGTCCGAAAGTTGGTGGGTCATTTCAGTAATAATAAAGCCCGGAGCGATGGCGTTGGCGCGAATGCCGCGCGAACCGAGTTCTTTGGCGACAGATTTCGCCAACCCGATCATACCGGCTTTGGAGGCCGAATAATTGATTTGTCCCGCATTTCCCGAAATGCCCACCACCGAGCTCATATTGATGATACTTCCGGATTTCTGTTTCATCATCACAGGCGTCAGGGCATGGATGAAATTAAAGGCCGATTTCAGATTGACATTGAGGACTACATCCCATTGCTGTTCGGACATCCGCATCAGCAGGCCGTCGCGGGTGATGCCTGCATTGTTTACCAGGATATCCACTCGTCCGAAATCTTTCATGATCTCTTCAACTACGCGGTGGGTATCATTAAAATCGGCCGCATTCGAGGCATAAGCTTTCACTTGCACGCCATAAGCAGCGATTTCCGCAACTGTGGCATTGGCATTATCGTCCACCGCCAAATCGGTGAATGCAATGGCGCAACCTTCCTGTGCAAAACGAATTGCAATCGATTTTCCGATACCCCTTGCAGCTCCTGTGATCACTGCTACTTTCTCATTCAATAAACTCATATAACTATCATTCATTAATTTTAATATTCCACTCTCAATTCTTTCGCTAAAAGGCCTTTGCAGACCAGTTCTATCACGGCGTTCCAACTGCCTTCTTTCCCATGGGCAAAACCGATCAAAGAGCCTCGGATATAGGGCACTTCCAGTCCTTTGAAAGCATAATGCAACAATTCTGCCGTGACATCGGTATCGCGGATCTCAAACACGCCGTTTTTGACGCCCGAATCGAGAATCGCTTTGATCAGTTGTATTTCTATCGCGTCAAAATCTTTTCGCACACTCTCTACCCGCCAGATATTTCTAAAAAAATTTGCGCGCAATGTCCCATTACGCGTAACAACCTCTTTTACAGCATCCAATCGTGCATAAATAAATTCCAATAATTTTTCATCCTCACGCATCGCACTCTCCGTGACAACGAGTAAGGATTTATGCAATTTATTCAATTCCGATTCGATGACAGCATGGTAGATGCCTTTTTTATTTTTAAAATAGATATACAGCGTGCGCCTCCCTTTTTTGGAAGCGACCGCGATATCATTCATAGTAGTATTTTCCACGCCTTTATGGGCAAACAACTGTCTGGCTACTTCAATTAACTTTTCCCTGGTCCTCGACATAAAACAGAATTACGCTTTTGCACATCCATCGGATGAATGTGCAAAAGTAGGAAATATTTTTTATACGTCACCTAAAAATGAGAAAAAGAATTATTTTGCATCACGGCATCCTCCACATGGCGAAGGAAACTCTAACGGCATGCGAGGCGGTGTGTATTAAGCAAGGGCGAATAGCAATACCCTACTCATAATTCAGGAAATTTCCATGGCTTTCGGTAAATGGGTTTCAAATAGCTGTTTGCAGCTTTTTTATCGAAAGCGTGTTTGATGTCGTCGTAGGCGAGCGTCGTTTCCATACGGGAGGCGATATTGCCGAGGTGGGCGTATTTCGCGCAGAGGCTACCGTTTTGGATGGTGCAGGCTGTTTGCGGATTACGGTTTTTCAGACATTCCAGAAAGTTCGATACATGGTTCAGGTGATCTTTTTGGTCGGCCACCACTTTGATGGCTTCCACGGTGTTTCCTTCCGGGATGACTTCCCAATTGTCGCGATCGGCAACCAATGTGCCATTTGTTCCCTTGAAAGATACGCCGTAACTTCTGTTGTAAAACCCTTTGTTGACACCGGCATTGTGCTCCCAAGTCATCATAAAATCATCAAATCGGTAGGACACCATTTGGGTATCGAAAGTTTCGTTCGCTCTGTCGGGGAACAGCCATTTTCCGCCCGTGCCGGAAACGCTGAGCGGCATCCCCTGCACATCCATTGCCCACAGTCCCATGTCGAGCAAGTGCACGCCCCAGTCGGTCTGCAAGCCGCCTCCGTAGTTCCAGAACATACGCCACCAGCCGTGAAACCGTTGAATATTGAAAGGAAGTTTCGGTGTGGGGCCAAGCCAGAAATCGTAATCGACTTCTTGAGGCGGATCAGCATCCGGGACTGCGGGACCAAGGACGCCATAACCGAAGTTAGCCCAGATTTGAACTCGGCCTATCGTCCCCAGTTTTCCGGTTTTCAGATAGTCAACCATCTCCTGCCAATGCCCGCTGCTCCGTTGCTGCTGTCCGACTTGGACAATCGTCCCGTAGCGTTCCTGAGCCGCAACCATCGCATCACATTCAGCGATGCTGTTTGCTATCGGCTTCTCCACATAGACGTCTTTGCCTGCCGAACAGGCATCGACAAACTGTCGGGCATGCCAGTGGTCGGGCGTCGCGATGATGACGAAATCAACATCTTTCCGGTCAAGCACTTTCCGATAGTCTCCATACAATTCGGGTTTCTTTCCGTTCTTTGCTGCTACCTCCCCTGCGGTAGCGGCAAGTCGCCTGCTGTCGATATCCGCCAGGGCAACGCAATGTACCTCCGGGTGAACCAGCATGTCGGCCAGATCAAACTTTCCCATATCGCCGCATCCAATTAGCGCCACATTGATTTGGTCATTGGCCATCACGCGACTGCTCCGAGGCCTGACAACCGTTGGCAAAGCCATCCCTGCAACAGCGATGGCGGATGCTTTCACAAAAGATCTTCTTGAAATTTTCATACGTCCATAATTTGTTGTTTAAAGGTCGTATGGAACTCGCATGTCATTATTGTCGTCAAATCGGATGTTTGAAAATCATGCTCGTTTCATACGTAAATAATAAATTGCAGGTTATAAGTCACGTATCCATATATTGCGGAAGGCAACAGCAGTACCGTGATCCTGCAGCATCAACGGTAACCGTCCGTGTGCACGGTATTCCGGCAGACCGATATATGGCGTATTTCCTTTCAGGATGAAATTGTTCTGAACGAGAATGCCGTTCAATACGACCGTGATCATAGCGGGAGATTCAAGTCCTTTGGAACCGAATACCGGCGCTTTCCAATAAATATCATAGACCTGCCATTCGCCGTTTTTGGTGTAGGCATTTGCCAGAGGTGCCGACTGTTTGTAGATACTACCTACCATCCCGTTCACATAAGTGGGGTTGTTATCGGCATCCAGTACCTGCACCTCATAAGTGCATTGCAGGATAATTCCGCTGTTGCCGCGGTTTTGCCCGTGGTAATTTTCAGGTGCCGGCGACTTAAATTCGATATGCAACTGACAGTCGCCGAAGAACGCTTTGGTCTTGATTTCCCCGGTTCCGGGCACCACGCGCATTTCACCGTTCACAACTTGCCATTTGGCCGGCTCATCTTTTCCGGACATCCACTGGTCGAGGTTTTTTCCGTCGAATAAGATGATCGCATCGGAAGGCGGGGCGCCGGGTTTGCTGCCTGGAGTTACTTTTTGGGGAACCGGAGAATACCATTCGGTTTGTTCGGGTGTCCATTGTGAAAAAAGTGAGACTACGGCCATCAGGCCAAAAAAAGTAAATACAACTCGTTTCATAGGTCAATAAATTATTTATTATTATTATAGAATTGATAATCAAACCTCACCTCAATTGCATAATTCCCTGATCCGAAAGTAATTTCAATTCGGTCTTCGGCAATCCGAGCTTCGCGGACGCCGTTTACTCCTTTTTGATATTGCCCATCTTTCCAGATCAGATTGCCGCGCTCGGTGATTGTTGTTCGCTTCGCATCGGTCACCGGCAATGCCACCGTAGCAGTCGTATTGGCAGGAACCGTGACAGCATACCGGTAACCGCCTTTCTTTTTCTCCCAACCGGCGACAATCTCTCCGGAAAGCGTCTTCAACGACGCGCGTACCGATTCAAGACTGTCAGGCAGGTATGGCTGCAAATGGATATGCCGGTATCCATTGGTCGTTTTCCCTTCTACGGGGGACTGTATCCCGGCTAAATATTTATAGAAATATTCGGTTATGGAACCGAACATCTGGTGGTTGTGAGAATTGTGTCCATCCCATTGTTCCAGCAAGGTGGTGGAATTATTGCGGATCCAGAAGCCATAGCTTGGATAAGTCTCCTGTATTGCAACCGAATAAGCCAAATCGTGATATCCGCCATTGACCAACGCCGGCCAAAGGTATTTCGTCCCGACGATCCCTGTGTTCAGGTGGTTGTCCCGTTTTTTGAGATCGTCTGTGATGGAAGCGAGCACCGCATCCCGATGTTCCAGCGGGACAAGATTACCTACCAGCGCCACCAACTGGTAAGGTTGGAAGACTTCGTTTTCCATTCCAAATAATCCGGTTTCGGGATTGAAAAACTGCTTGATAAATTCGCTCTTGACGGTGTCGGCGAGTGCACGGTACTGACCGGCCTCATCCGGATGTCCCAATACATCAGCGATCTGCGACAACAGCCAGGTATCGTAATAATAATAAAAAGTATTGATCACCGCATGGTTCGGGCAGTCGCTTCGTCCGGGCGAACACCATTCTCCCAACGAGTACCAGTACCCGTCAAAATAGTTGATAATATATGGCTCATCCGGCTTTTCATCGTTGTATCTTGCTAAATTACGCAGAAATCCGACATAATTTTTCATGGCAGGATAGTGTTGTTCCAACACACGCTTATCGTCGTAATATTGATACATCCACCAGGGGATCAGCACGTAGGCGCTACCCCATGCGATACCGCCGCCCATACCTCCCACAATCGGCGGCGAAGTGTTTGGTATCCAGCCGTTTGGATGTTGTGAATCCCGCATATCGTTCAACCATTTATAATAAAAGGGCGCCATCAAGAAGTCGTGCATGGAAGATTCCGCTATCACTTGACCGTCGCCGTTGTAGGCGCCTTTTTCGCGGTGAGGGCAGTCGGTAGGATAGCCCACCAGGTTCCCTTTCTGCGACCACAGTCCTGCTTTGTATATCCGATTCAGCAACTCGTTTGATGAGTTCCAACTGCCACTCGATTCGATATCGGAACGGGTGACCCTGCCTTGCACTTTGAGTTCCTGCAGATTTTTTCCATCTTCCGTCGCCACCTCAATATACCGGAACCCGGTATAGAAGAAACGCGGTTCATACACTTCCTTTTTCTCGCTTTTCAAGGTATAGTCTGTCCAAGTATGTGAATGATACACGAATTTGGTGCTAAGTTTGTCCCCTGCCTCTAAGTTTTTGGCAAAGAGTGAATCGTTGAGTGTTTCAGCGCCCCTGACCCGGATGGTCTGTCCCTGAGCGCCTTTTACTTCCACGCGCCACCATCCGGCGATATTTTGCCCCAGATCGAATAGATACACCCCTTCCGAGGGTTGGATCTGCGCGACCGGCGTCAGTGTTTCCGTCACACGGATAGGTATCTGTTGGGCTATTAATTTTCCGCCCGGATTTTGCACTACCGCGGCCGCTTTCCAAGCGGAAGCATCCAGGCCAGGAGAAGCCCAGCCATCGATTTCTTTTCGTGCGTCGTAATCTTCGCCTCCGTATATATTGTTAAAGGTAATCGGACCCAATGTGTATTTCCAATCATTGTCGCTTGTAACCAGGCCCTCACTGCCATCTATATAAGTGACGTGTAATTGCAGTGTAAAGCAGGGATTTCCCAGCCGACTGCCACCCCAACTGTAGCGATCTTTGGCTTGTGTCAGGTTATATGCTCCGTTTGCCAACATCACCCCAAAAGTATTGCCGCCGACCTTCAGTTGATCTGTAACATCGAAAACGGAATATAGAACCGTTTTCCGATAATCTGTGATGGCAGGATCTAATACATGATCACCCACTTTCTCTCCATTCAGGTACAATTCGTAGAATCCGGCGGCGGCTGTGTAAACAAATGCTTCCTTTACTTTTTTTTCTATCGAGAAATCTCTCCGAAACAACGGGCTTTCATGGACGAGGTCTTCTTTCGTGCCGATCCAGTGTGCTGTCCAGTCTGACTGGTTCAGCAATCCGGTATGAAAAGTTGCAGGGACACTCCAGATCTCTTTGTCGCCTATCCTGGAGCATACCCGCCAATAATACTGTGTATTGCCGGTCAACGGTTGTCCGGCATATTGCACCTGAATCGTATTGTCCGAATCAATCCACCCTGTGTCCCAGCGGTTCCCTTTTTTCTCCTGAATTGTAGACAATTTATCGCTGACAATAACCCTGTAAGCGCTTTGAATCACATCCCGTTGATGTGTTGTGATATTCCAGGAGAATCGTGGTTTATCCGTATCGATGCCCAACGGCTCCGTCAGGTATTCAGTGCGAAGATTTTGCAGTTGAACAGGATCTGAGCACGAAAAACACAGAAAGGAAATCACCGCCAACAGCAAGTCACATCGACGAAAAAGATTAACAATGTACATATAAATAGATAATATTTATGATTGATAGATATTATTTATAATTATTTTTTATTCCTGAGGATAATCCCGTCATAATGGTCGAATGTCCATTGAAAAGCCGGAGGTATCTCCTCTATTTCTCCCGTCTGCGGATTCCACAATTCCCATTGTCTTCCCTTCGGAAGGCCAATTTGAACTGATTTTGAATCACCTGAGTCGTTGATGACGAAAAAAACATCTTTTCCGTCGATTTTCCTGTGGCAGTGCATGATTCCTTCATACCGGTCGAAGGTAATATCCCTTTGCAAGCGGTTTTCGAGTAAGCCGGCCAGTTTTTCGGGATGAAACTCGTCGACAAGCGATACTCCCGGTTCCCCGACAAGGTCATTGAACTGCTTTTGTATCCACGGTGAGGGAAATTCCTTTTCGGAATTAACCGGCGTGTTACCCAGCACAACCAATTTTCCTCCATGGCGAACAAATTCCACAATTTTATGGAATGCCTTTTCCGGAATCGTCTGTACCGAAGGAAGAATCAACATCTCCCATTTCAGATCTTTTCCGTGACAAAGCAAATTGCCTTTTACTTTCGCTTCGACCAAGCCTTGAGCATCCAGAAAAGAAAATTCCCATCCGTTATCGGTCAAGAGGTATGTCACGTCATGCAGCAATTCGTCCAGCTCCTGGACAGCGGGGTCAGCGCCCTGGACGCCCCACCATGATTTTAACCACATATCCGCAGGCTTGAATTTTGTCCAGGCAGTTTCTATCGGATAATAAACAGCTATTTTTGAAGCTCTTACACCTCCACACAACAAAGACACAACCCTTGCGGTATACTCATTAAACGCATTTCGACCGGAATTATTTTCATGTTCCAGTTTTAAATAATTATTAAAATCCGTAATTCCTCCGACCATCGCACGATTATGCACGCCTTTGACGTAGAGGGCTGGTGGTTCGGTATAATCGGGAGGATCGTTTTCAATCGGGCACGATTCATACATCACACGAAAGCCTCCCTGCAATTCTGCGGCCGAGGACGCCAGGCGGGAAGAAAACAGGTATCTTTTTGTTTTGGAAGGAATAGCTGTCAGAACGTCTATTCCGGGAATATCCATGGCGCGATAACAAGCCATGATGTTGCCGTACAAAGGCACATGGGCGATGATTGATTCTTCCAAAAGCAAATGACCGCCGGAGAGAAAGTTTTGACTGTGACAATAGTCTTTCAGTGTTTGAAAATAGTTTTTACTGATCATATCCGACACCAATTGAAAATACTGAAACCGAAGCTGTGCTCCTTCAGGGCTATCATCCAATGCGATCTTCGTCAATTTGTCCTGAAGTTCGTACCCATACCGTTTCCGAAATTCATCCGACAAGTTTTGTTTCCAAGGATAGACTCCGTAACCAAGCCGCACGAAGGGTAAAGCCATCAGGGAAGGCTCATCGGTAAAATTGGCGGTAAAGTAATTGCCCAACTTTTCGCCGAATGCCTTCTCGTAGCGTTTATGCGTATGATTTATAAATGATTGAGTCACTTCCGGCATCATCAAGCTTGGGTAACGGAAAATTGTCCCTTCGCGTTGGGTACCTGCCTGAAAGCCTTTGTACAAGACGTCTCTTGTAACGAGCACCAGAAGCCATTCTCCTTTCGGTGCTTTCCACTTCAGACAACCATCGTTGAAAAATGCAGAAACATCTTGCTCTGCCTCAAACCGGATTCTATTTTCCAGTACAGGTAAGACTTGCGCTTTCACCAACGCGCCCGGCATGGATATGGAGAGCGTATCGTCGCCTTCCATTTTTTTTGTAAAGATCAAAAGACCCTCCGCTTCCCATTCCGGATGATCCGAAAGCACTTTTTCGCCGGCCATTCCTGAGGGATAGAACTGTTCATCGTACAACCAGAGATTGTAGCCTTTTTTTTTCGCTGTCCTTACGCCTCTACAGAATGACATGAGATATTCGTCATTGTCCAGATAATCTTGCCATGAGACATTCGTGGCCATTCCGCCATAACCATTTTCAGCTAAAAAAGAATCAAAATACGAGTCCTGTTCAACCGAATCGAGCGGCAGCGCATGTTGATTTACATTCATACGGTAATCAAGCGTGGGATGACGGAAATGCTCTCGTAAAGTTTTTTCGGGTTGAGCAGTTGCAAGAAAACCAACGAACAAACAACAAACAAATAAATATGGCTTCATTTTTCGGATTTTTTTATCATACGCAATTGGTTATCAACAAAATCATCACTATTCAAAAAAGGCCGCCGTTGGGACGGACGGCCTTAGTTGAATGTGCTGAATTTACTCAATTTCCAGGCTCCATACGTCAAGCCACCATTCCTTTACATAGAAGACAGTTCCTATATTTTCACTTCCGTTTACAAAATCGAAGCGGAAATAATGACCTGCAGCGCCAAAGTTAACATTGATATAATCATGTAAATCTAACGAGAACACTTTCCATTTGGAATCGTCTGTGGCATCGAGACCGGTATTTTCGTAGGCACAGATTGGAGGGGTAAAGCCGATGCCATTTCCAAAAAACAGCACTTCTCCGTTCGTTATCGTCCTGTCGGTTTGATACCGGACATTGAAAAAGACTCTGTAAAGCGAACGGATATCTTCGGGAAGCGATGCTGTCCTGATATATGGATCGGCGTTGGTGGCCAGCAGTTCCAAATAGGAGCCGCGATCGGTAAAGCCGCAATTTAGCCACGAGGAGGTCACAAACCCGGCGAGGCCGATCCCGGTAGTGATTTTTCGTGTCAGCTTCGGCACCATCAGCGGGACGGTAGATTCCTTTCGGAAAACATCTATTGCCGTTTCATCCGCCTTAAAATAGGTAACGCAACGCAAGCCGCCCGTTTTGTCAAAACTGGGGATACTGATCGAATGTGCGGCGGCATCATCAATCCGCAACACAACGTCATGTCCTTCATTATCGGTATAGAGCAGTTCTGAATAGAGGGCATAAGTCGGTTCATCGCCAAAATTGACAACCAGGGTGCCATCGCCGAATAGATTATCGCTTGCAGCCGAAACAATCCGTCGGGTTGAAAGGTTGTTGATAAACTCATCGCCGACAACGGTGCCGCTCACTTCGTAAGGCAATGACTTATTGCCATAACTGTCGAAACTGACTAAACTAAACAAATAGATCGATGGTTCCGGAATATCGATGATTTTGCTGTAAACGCCGGGGGTATTTTTTACCTGGATATCGCTCGAATCGGCATAATCGTTCCAATAAACCCGCACGAAATCAATCCGTTGTGTTTTTACCAGGATTTCCATCTCTATTTTCTTATTTCCAGTATGGGTGGCCGCACTGTCCACGATGGCCCCATAGACTACAGCCCCTTGGTTTAGGAATCTGTCGCTCAGCTCGTTCATATCAGAGCAAGCCCAAGTAGCGACGAAGATCAAGCCGAAAATCCAACCCGTTATTCTATTATTAAATAAAATCTTCATAATCGTAATTTTTAATTTTAATACCTGTCATCGCCGAAAAATTCGATCTCGCTAACCTGGAAGTTGGTCCCTCCCGCCCAGGTTCGGGTAACCCTGAACCGAACGTAACGAACCGGCGGGTTGTTGGGGTCGAAAGTAAAATCTTCGCCGTTTAATGCCACTTCATAATCTTCGTCCGTATGTTGGCCGAACGGAAGGCCGGAAGGTTTTACGGATTCGCAGTCCTTTAACAATTGCCAGCCGTTCATAGAGCCATCGCTTAGATTGATGTCGCTGCGCCCGTAGACCTCAAAATTGCGGAGATTACCTTCAATCCAGGTATAAGCTCCTACCCGCTGGTGTATCCTGACCCGGCTGATTTTGCCCACGATGCCCAAATCAATCGTGAAAGTTTGCGGCCACACGCCTACCTGATCGGACGCATAGCAGTTGTCATTGATGCCCCAGATTCCATCGATACAATAGGCTTTTGGCCACCATGTCGCTCCCGGAGCATCGCCGGGAAGTTCTATGATTCTGTGCTTGAGTCGATCGAAATGTGTTTCGTAGAGCGGTGTTAAAGTCAGGTAGATCGGTTCCGTCCGGTTTTCCCATCTATCCTGCACAAAAACAGCCACATCCGTGGGGATCGTGTCCATTCCATTTTTGACGACATTTCCCAAGGCCGCAGAAGTATAGTATGTTTCAAACGGTATGTAATCCTGCGGATTGATAGAATCTTTTATCATCAACCAGACAGAGACTTCCCTTTTGTTGGGATTATCCCAGTAGAGGTGAATGCCGCCGAAATCGGGTGTAATCTGCAGAGATTCGGCAATGCGGAATACGTCCGGCTTGTCGGGTGTAATTTCCAGTGCGACAGGCGTGGATTCGTTACGGCTGCGGTCGACAGCGATCAATTGGATGGTTTTCGGCTGGGTATCGCCGAAACCTTCCACGAGCAACGAGTCGGTATAAATTGTCGCGCGGGACTCACAGAGCGAGCCGTTGCGGTTGAAAACTGCTTTTACATACAGCAAATCTTCATCGTCGGGGAGCGTATAGCGAATGCTGGCGCCACCGGCGAGCGGCTTGTACGTAACATTGGTTACGGGTCCCGGCGCTTTGCTGTCGACAGGCTGCAGACCAATCGGTTCTTCTTTACACGACCAGCACGTCGATATTACAAAAAGTATCAGTAATAAATAACTTGACTTCATAATCTTTCCATTTTTTAGCAATAAATTTTACCATCCGTAGTTCTGAACCAAGTTGTCGTTCACATAGAGGTCGTATTCCCTGATTGGGAAAAAATAGTCCTTTGCTGTGAAACTGATAACCCGATCATAAACACGAGACACCTTATAAAAATCATCCGGGGTTTCGCCCTCAATCTTCCAGCCTTTGGGCTGATCGTTCAACTCGTCAATTTTATCCCAGCGACGCAGATCCCAAAACCGTTTACCTTCGAACATCAACTCGATGGTACGTTCACGACGGATAATTTCGCGCAAGCCTTCTTTTGAGTTTGGTTTTTCGGGCTTAGTGGAGTATTTCCGCCAGGATTCCTTCACATCTTCCAGGCCTGCTCTTTGGCGGATTTCGTTGAGATAAGCAAACATTTTCGCGCTGTTGGGTCCGTCAGGTCCCTCGGCTTCGTTCACCGCTTCGGCATACATCAAGTAGAGATCGGCAAGCCGGTAAATCGGGAATGGGAAATATTCCACAGTATGTGTGGTAGCTGTCTGCGAGTTGGTAAATCCATGCAGTTTTTTTGTCGCATAGCCTGTAACGGAATATCCGGTCCCGGGATTGAAACCTGACCATTGGGTATTCAGAAAATTACAATATTGCGCGGTAGCGAAGGTATAATATCCATTTCCGAAATAGATACCTTTGTCGAACGCTATGTCGGCATAGAAACGCGGCTCACGGTTATAGTGCAGATAAACTGTTTTTTCCGCTTGTTTGATCAGATAAACTTCATCGCCCGTCGGGGTTTCCGGGCGGATGTTGTAACGGTCGATATACCAACTATTGTCACGCCATTCCGTATCTTCATCGATTGGCACTCCCCTGCTCGAATAAAACAATTCCACCATCTTCAGCGTCGGCACCCACACAGGCATCAAATCATTCATGTAGTTGCCATTGCGTTGCAAGATTCGCGGTGTGACATATTGTTGAAGCGTACTATTGCTGTAATTGGTGCTCCCCCATATCAATTCGCTGTTCCACCTGTCGCCGATAACTTGCCGAAGTGTGGACTGCAACTGAAATACAGGATGTTGGGTAAGGGTATGCGCTTCCACTTGGGTATAAAGTTCTTTTCTTTGTTCTTCACATTTGATGATTGCGGAATCGCAAGCTTGAACAGCCAATGCCCATTTGTTGGGGTCTTCCGATTGCGGGAAAAGCGCCACGCCACGATTGTCAACCATGTTTCGATAACGGGAGTTGCCGTTAACCAACGGACTGGCCGCCCACAACCGTATGTCAGCAATCAGCGTATAGGCAATCAGTTTGTCAGCGCGACCGGCTTCGCTACTTTCCATTATCTCGCTGGCATTGGGCAGGTCGGGTATGGCGTCGTTGAGCAGGGAAATGATATACTCAACCACATCGTCAATCGGCTGACGCCAGACTTTCACTTCCGACACCGAGGCAGAAATTGGGAGGTTAACGTCCATGATAGGAATCGGGCCATACATTCGTAAAAGGTACCAATGATAATACGCTTTCAAGAATTTTGCTTCCGCAATCCACCGTGTACGTTCGGTTTCTATCATATCCACTTTGACGTTTGGGATGTTGTCGAGAAAAATATTACAGTTACGAATACCTGTCCAGAGGGCCTGACCATAATTACGACCATCCCAGTGATTGAACAGCGGTTCGGTGACTGTCTGTTCATTTCGGGCGACCCGAGCAGGTGCGAAAGTTCTATAAATATTGAACCCGGAGTACGAGATGTATTGCCAGGTTTCGTCAGCGCCACCCATTGCCGGATCGTAATCAAGGTCGCCTATGGCCGGGCGGAAACTATAGCAGGTATATAAATATCGCTGGGCATTATACCTGTTATTGAACGCGTATTCAATCGTAGGCACATTGTCCGGTGCAATTTCGAGATAATCACAAGCACCGAACCCTGAAGCCATGATCATCAATAACAGGGCTATTTTGAATTTAAATATCCTATTCATAATGTCAATAATTTAAAAGTTTAACTGCAAACCCATTTGATACATTCGCTGTACAGGGTATTTAAACCCATTACCTCCCATTTCGGGATCCCACAGCTTGAATTTACTGAAAGTAAGTACGTTTGATCCGACGAAATAAACACGCAAACTGTGCATCGCGATCTTCTTCAACAGGCTTTCGGGTAAAGAATAGCCCAATTGTACTTCCTTCAGGCGCAGGAAGGAGCCGTCGCGCATGAACCAGGTCGAGGTTTTGTTGTTGTTTTCAACGACTGAGGGCGATAGACGAGGCCAAAGCGCATATTCATTCCGGTTGTCTTCCGACCAGTGGTCGTCGGCATACGCTTGCAGCAAAGCGCGCTGTCCGTTGATGAACGGAGAGGTGTCTGTATAATTTATCCAGAACGATTCGCGTGCCAGTCCCTGGAAGAAAAATGAGAAATCCCAAGCCTTCCAGCCGGCAGAGGCGCCAAACCCGTAAACGACTTCAGGAGTGGTGGGATATCCGATGGGCGCCATATCCATTTCGGTAATTTTGCCGTCGTTATTCAAATCCCTATACTTGATGTCGCCGGCCATGTAAGTGCCGAACTGTGTTGGTGAATTACGAATGTCTTCTTCGTCAATGAAGAGCCGTTCGGCAATATATCCCCAAGTTTGTCCCAGTGAGTAGCCCACGCTCGATTTCCACGGAGCGTTGGGATAAGCAGGTTCTTCAAAGACCAGGAATTTACTGTGAGCATAGGTATAATTACTCATGACCTGTAACCAAAGATCTTTATTGAAGGAGTGTTTATAGTTCAACGAAATATCCACTCCGTTGGCTTCGGCTTCGCCTGAATTGGCTTTCGGGGTTTCTCCCTCCAATCCCATCGAAGTGGGGATTGAAGCTCTTTCCATCAGGATGTTATCTCGTTTTTCATAATAGAGTTCGGCTTGCAGGTCGATATCGTTCAACAAGCCCAATTCGAGGGAGAGGTTGGTTTTTCTGGCCGTTTCCCAGGTAATCAGATCGTTTGCATAGCGATTAATGGAAATGCCAGGATAGCCAATATTGGCATACGTTCCGAAATAGGCTCCTCTGGAGCTATTGGTCATCGACACGTCCGACAGGAAGAAAAACCGGGTCGCGTTGTCGCCGACAGCGTCATTTCCTGCTAAACCGTAAGTGGATTTCAGTTTCAGGTTGGTGACCACGTCTTTTATGTCTCTCCAGAAATTTTCATTTGAAACGACCCAGCCTATCCCTACGGAAGGAAAGAATCCGAAACGTTCTTTTTTGGCAAACCGTTCCGATCCGTTGTAGCCGAAGTTGAACTCAGCGAGGTCTTCCGTCGAAAGCGTAAGTTAGCCTGCCCGCCAGACCGAGATTCCGATGTGGCAAGCTTTTCTGAAGGTTGGTTCCGCCCTCGGTTTGAGTCTCCTTGTACTGACGCATGGTATAAACGAGCTGCGCTCCAAGATCGTGCTTATTACTAAAAGTGCGCGCCCAATTCAACGCCGATTCGAAATAGGTAGTGACGGTGAGCGTTTTAGGCCCTTCGGAGAAAGTCAGCCATTCAGACCCTTCGTTCAGACTTTGCAGGATATAGGTGTCCGTTCCCTTTTCATAACGGCCTACATTATAGTAGAAAGGGGAATAACCGCGAGAAATATCGAAATAGCCGTAGTTGCTCGTATTAAACATGCCCCTTAGTTTCAGTCCTTTGGTGATAAAGTCAAGTTCCTGGTTGAACTCAAACTGAAGGTTGATTTGTGAAATGGTGTATTCCTTATATCCACTGACCATTTGCGCATAGGGATTGTTATAAATCGGGGTTGTCCCGGAAGAAGATGTGGCGTTGCCAAAGAGGATATGGGAGGTATATTCATTGTTTTTGTCGGGCAAATAATAGGCGGGAAACATGACCGGATTAGAGTTCATCACCTGCCAAAATACGTCGCTACCGCCCGAACGCGGGCCATTGTAACTGTCGAAGGCGCCGGACAAACGGGCAATCACCTCTGTTGTCCGCGTCATATTGATGTTTACGTTCGTTCGAAGGGTATAGCGATTGAGTTCCACGTTGTTATTGAAATTATTGCGCTTGTCGACTTTCAATATTCCATTGTCGTTAGAGAAGGACCCTGCAACATAGTATTTGGCGACTTGGCCGCCACCTGAAGCACTGAAATTCAGGTGGTGGTTATTAGAAAAGTCTTTAAACATCATTTGATACCAATCGGTAGCGGGATAGACATACATATTACGGTTGGGATCGAGTGTATTCGCGACCTTTGTCGGCGAATAGGGAAGAATACCCAGCGTATTGCGCGTCTTTACCGCCTCATTGTGCAGGTTCATGTAGGTGATAGGATCTGCTACCTCAGGCAACATGGTAGGTTGCGAAATACTTTCTTCGAAACGCACATTGAATTTCACTGCGCCTTCCTTTCCCGACTTGGTTGTAATCAGAATCACACCGTTGGCTCCGCGCGAACCGTAGAGCGCTACGGCAGTCGCGTCTTTCATGATAGAGAAACTGGCGATGTCGTCGGTTTGCAGGCGTGCCAGTTCATTTGAGGTAGATTCGTTGTTATCGATCAGGATCAACGGGTCTTTCTTGTATCCGAAAGTAGTCACGCCTCGGATAAAGAACTCGGCATTGTCAAGTCCCGGTTCACCACTCCGCTGAAAGGAAATCAAGCCGGCCATTCTGCCCGCCAGCGCGGTGGTAAGGTTACTTGAAGCCGTTTTCAGTTCTTTCGGATCAATCGTGGTGATCGACGCCACCATGCTTTCTTTTTTCTGTTTCCCGAACGCTACGATCGTCACTTCCTGCAATTCGTCCACTTTTTCCTTCAACACTATGTTGATTTCTTTCCGGTTTCCTACCTCAACCGTTTGGCTTTGCATGCCGATCAGAGAGAAAGTGAGTTTGTCGCTCGGCTCAACTTCGATGACATACTTTCCATCGATGTCTGTAATGACTCCTCGGGTGGACCCCACAACGGTGATAGTCGTTCCGGGCAACGGGGCGCCGGTATCGTCCGTAACCGTCCCCTTGATGGTACTTCGGGCTTGCTGTACCACGACTTCGGTCTTTTTCAGCTTGTTTTCATCCTTTTTGAGGAGGATGTTCTGATCAACAATTTTCCAAGCCACCGGCAAATCTTTCAAGCATGTTTCAAGCACCTGCTCGATGGGAGTATCCTCTACGGACAGGCTGACTCTTTGCTTTTTAAAGTTCACGCCATCGTACAAGAACACATATCCGCTTTGGCTTTCAACAATCTTGAAAACCTGCTCCAACGACATGTTTTTCACGTTCAATGACACGTTCTGTGTAAAGTTTGACGCGCTGATCCTGACCAATGTCAGGAGCAACAGTCCTACAATAAATTGGAACTTCATCATAAATCACAAAATTAAAGGTTAAACAATCAGTTAATATTTTGCATCATCTGAAAACGATCTGCCTCACGCCGTCGTCAGTGATTTCGATTCGGCAATTCAAATTGTAAAATGAAAGTATTTCCAATACTTTGGAGGCATTCGTATTCCGATAAATTTCACCTGATAAAACAACATCGGGCATTTCCCCTTCGAAGACTACCTCAACATCGTACCATCGTGCAAACTGTCGCATGACGGTGCCGATATCCGACTGATTGAAGCAGAATTTCCCGTTCTTCCAAGCTGTCACCTCCGCTACATTAACAGATTTAACGGATAATCGGCTATCGCTGTCTAAGGCAGCCTGCTGACCTGGAATGAGTATTATCGATTCGTGGTTCAAGGTTTCGGCGACGTTGAGCGATCCTTCCAGCAGCGTGGTCTTAACATCGGGTTCGTCTGGATAGCTGTTGATGTTGAATTGTGTGCCGAGCACCTCTGCGACCAGTCCTTTCGATTCTACTCGAAACGGCCTGCTGTTGTCTTTGGCCACTTCGAAATAGGCTTCGCCTTCCAGTTTCACCAACCGCTCGTTCATGGATTTGCCGATGGCATACGTCAATGTCGACGCAGCGTTCAGCCAGACTTTAGAGCTATCGGGCAAGACGACGTGATATTGTCCGCCGCGGGGCGTTCTGATGGAATTGAATATCGGTTCGTCAAGTAACGCGTCTGATTTCTCTTCATCATGTTGCCGATAGGTCAGCTTGCCGTCTGCATTTTTATAGATGGCATGACCGCCGTCTCTGACTATTTCGCCGTCGGGTCTATCATCTAGCGCTATTTCAGTGCCATTGGCCAACTTCAGGATGGCTTTGTTTCCGCCCGGAGCAATATCTTGATTGGAAGCGTTGGATATTTCCCGCTTTTCAGTCCACCATCCGTATTGCACAGCATAATAATAGATACCGGCTGACAGGAGACCAAATACGAGAACTGCCGCTGCCCAGCGAAGCCATACCGACATCCTGCGTACTGACGGTGTCGGCAATCGATCACGAATCTGCAGCAGGTCTTCCTTCATTTGCGCTTCAGAAAATCCTTCCTGACGGATATCCAATTGCCGGTACCATTGCTCGATCCTTTTGCGTTCTTCAAGTGTACATTCACCTGTAAGATACCGTTTTAGTAAGTTATTTAGATTTTTGTATTCCATATTTCACCTTCAAACTTTATTATATAGTACCTCCTACACCTGCGTGGGCGTAAGAAAAATTATAAAAAAATATTAAATAGAGGAGGTCGATGTACCCGTATGCCGGTTGTAGAGACGTGAGGTCAGAAAATTTAGGATATGCACTAAATTAAAAAAATAAAAAGAGCAGCGTCAGCAGGTCTGCAAATTTCAAGCGAAGCATTTTCAAGGCATTGTTCACATGCTTTTTGACAGTCGCCTCGGAAAGACCAAGCTGACAGGCAATTTCTCTGTGGGAAAGGTGGAACTCCCGGCTCATACGGAAGACTTTCTGCATTTTTTGGGGCATCAGTTCGATCTCGCCATTGATCAGTCGCGACAGTTCTTTTTCCCTCACCAGATCATCTGTAGATGTGTTGTCATTTACATCGAATGCTGCCAAGGACTCGAAATATACGGGTTCGATCTTTTTTTGAGTAATCAATTTGATAATGCGATACCGCAAAGTGGCATAGAGATAACCGGCCAAGGGTGTATTGGGATTTAATAAATGTCGATTCTGCCAGAGAGCCGTAAAAACATCCTGTAACAGGTCTTTAATTTCTTCCCTGTCGTTCAGTTTTTTGCAGGCACATACATATAACCACCTTGACCAGCGTTCATAGATCGACAGATAGGCAAGATGATCGTCTTCCATAAGGAGACGTATCAACTCGTTGTCAGAATACGATTTATAAGTCGCCGCCATCATTAAAGCACTAGATTAACATCTCATTTCCCCAACAAGCAGCGCAGCGCAAAACTCGCTGAAAATGATTGATGTTCAAGCGCAAAAATGCGATTATTTTTTTATAAATCCAAATGTTTCTTGAAATTTTTCATACTCATTCTACCACTCCCTGCACAGCACCGAGCGCAGGAAGACGGTTCGATGGAATCGGATTGCCCAAGATGTCGATTCCGCCATGGTTGTGGATCATCAGACCGGCATTCAGACAGGGCGATGAAGTTTTCAGTTCATAATTAAGCAGATTTGCAATGTTATCAAATGTCTTGCCCGGGAAACTGATTTGCGGATCGGCTGTTATTTTCATACTATCCTGTTCGGGAACCTCCACATTTCCGAAATAGCAATTGTTCAACAATTCGCCGTTTTCCGGGATCCACTCGGAATATACAGGGTGTTTCCATTCTCGGATTTCTATCTTGCCGGCACCGGTTGCCATGAAGATATTGTTTTTCAAACGGGCGTGCGGAACGATGCAAGCCGTATCCGCATCGGTATAGATCGTGTTGTTGTACACCAGGTTATTTTCCGAAACATTACCTACAATAAAAAGAATATGGGTATGATCGTTTTCACTGATATTGTAACGCACCACATTGCCGGCCGTCAATCCCATGATCAACAACATTCCGCCGCGGTTGTTGCGACTGTAGTTATATTGTACCGCACATTGTTCGCAAACCATATCAATGTCGTAGGCCATGCCGTCGAAATTGCGATCAAGCCGCTCTGTGTCATACACTTCATTATATTGGATAATTCCCTTGTAACAGTGATGAAACCAGACGGATGCCGCGCAGTAAGCCCAATATGCTTTTTCTTCCAATGCGGGGTGACCCGCTTTTTTACAAGCGCGCCGGACGATATTTCGCTCCACCAGCGGTGCGTCGGAGCCCATGATCAAGATAGCATCTCCACCGATATCCGACAGTTCGTTTCCACGCACAACCACGTTTTTGGAAGGAATCAGTCCCTGAAGGAAAAAGCCTTGAATACTCGGCGAGGGGTTTGCTGTGGTCCACACCAAAATGCCGCACCTGTCGACGCCGCAGATCCGGTTGTTTTCGATCAGCACATCCTCAAATCCGGTTTTGAGATTCGCCGGAAAACCATACGGATTTTCAACACCTTTCTTCCCTTCCGGCTTATCGCTCCAGCCGGGGACGCCCACCCAAATGCCACCGCCTTCGTAGACCTTCATTTGGCTGTAGATATGACGAACCACGCAGTTGCGTACCACAATATGCTTCAATACGCGGTCGGCGGTAGTGGCAATGATATGAATGCCTTGCAAAATCGATTTTTCAATTTTCAAATCATCTGTTGTTGCACTCGCGGTCACTTCGAGCCCGGCGACTTCCCAATACTCTTGGTTTTCAAGTTGGAATACTGCTCCCGGTCTGTCTTCTGAATCTATAATCGGCAAATCCGTGCCGCCGTATTTTTCGATGCAGATCGGATTACCGGCAACGCCCGAACCCTGTGGACGCAATTGTCCACACCACTTATCTCCAGCATGAAACAGGATACTGTCGCCGGGTTGAAAAACTTGAGCGTTGACCTTCTCCAGTGATTTCCAAGCGGTTTCCGGCGACAATCCATTATTGGCGTCATTGCCTGTGGAGGCGCTGATGTAATAGTTGGTATTGCCTTGCACATTCAGGCAAAGCAGTAATACGGATATGGCAAGCAGACTGAACTTCGGGGACATTTCGTATTTATTCAAACTTGATGATTCCGAAACATTCCGGGCGATGGTAATCCGGCTGTTTTGCCTGCACCGGATTCCAGGTAAGGAAATGCGCTTCGGTGAGTTCGTCTCCGCATTTGAAGAAATTGGCTTTTGCCTGCTTCCCTTCGGGCGTATATCCCGGATGTTTGAACAAGCAATCGTAAGGCAAAACCAATACGATATCCCAGTCAAAATCGCCCGTTCGCTCTTCCGCAAACGGTTCGCGACCCAGGCTCGGATAGCGTTTGATGCGTTCGAACAATGCCGGATCGCCAAATTCACGGTTGTAGCGCGATGCCCCGATGTTATACAGACATACGCCGACACAATTTGATTCCAGACTGTAATATTCTTCGCCGCCATCGGGTGCGATAAAGATTTCCACACAAGCATCCAGATGCACCCGACCATTGTCTTCCGAAGCTTTTGCGCGGATGTATTTTTCTTTCACTTTGTATTGAATAATGAAAGCAGAGTCGCTGTAAGCCATCCGAAACTGCACATCCGGACAATACGGAAATTCTTCCCAGTTGATCACATCTATCTTATTCCATGCTGCGGTCGACAGCGCCTCAACCAACACTTCTTTCGGAGCATCGGTCGAAACGGAAATTTTCTTTATTGTTAACTCTTTCATTGTAGATTTATTACTGCAATTTGTGAACGAAATCAACGTTGCCAGCGCCATGACCGGCAACACCTTTGAAAAAAATAAAGGATTCATATTCATAACAATTATCCGATGTATTTTGTTTCGATTCTTTGCTTGCCTGCTTTGCGGAATGCCACAGCTTCATCCACAATTTTTAGAATGTCGTACGTCGGGGCATATCCCAATACCGAACGGGCAAAGGAGATATCGTGCCTGAAATCATTAAATTCCGGAACCGTGAAACGCAGCACCGGAATATCCAGTTTCAGGGAAATATATTCCGAGAGCACATCGTAGGTGAAAGGCGACGGCGCTGCAATGGCAAAGGCTTTCCCGATGGCTGCTTTGTTGCCGATGGAAAGCATGACCGCT
>JAISUK010000058.1 GCA_031272075.1 Dysgonamonadaceae bacterium | reverse complement strand
ACCATCATCTTTCAGACTTGACCCAATGGAATGTTTTAATTTATAACGCATTGTTAAATTTAATTCAAACGCTGTTTTTTGCACCTCAATGTTTTCTGGTGCTATTTGAAAAGCACTTTCTATTATTTCTTTATTCCCTGTTGCTTTGGCTTGAAACACAATATCGTTAGCTAAATAATCTCTTGCACGTAATATGTTATATTCGTCAACTTCAAACTGTGTCAACGGTCTAATTTTCTCAACTCTTTCCGTCAATGATTTAAGTTTGTTAAATTCTGTAGTAAACGCATCTATTGTTTCTCTCTCTTCTTTAATCAGTAAAATATTCTCTCTATTTCTATCTTCTGCATAATAAGTCCAATTATACGAGCCGTTGATAAGAATTTTATCGTCAATAACGCAAAACTTATTATGCATAGGGTTGAATGTGTCTGAAAAATAGAAAATGCCTCCACTATCAATGAAATTTTGAAAATTTAATCCACTCTCTCTATTGTTTATATAGTCATTATGAATAATCAACTCAACTTTTATCCCATCAGCAACCTTCGCCATTATTTTTTGAAACAATGTCTGATTCGTAAACCAATAAACAGCAATGATTATTTTATCCGTTGCCGTGTCAAGTTCTTCTAATATTATATGTCTTATGTTGTCGAAATACGCTTTCACCATTTTCTATTGTAATTATTGTTACAGTTATTTCTTTTTTCCGCAAATTTAGAACTTTTTTTCCGCAAAAACAAAGAGCAACCGAAAAACTTTCATTCTTCGGCTGCCATTCTCAATTTTCAATTAGTAGTGATGCACTAATTTTAAAAATAATTTTGTAAGTAATTGATATAAAATATATTACAAGCGTTCTTTGATTTTACGATTTGATTTGATAAGTAGTAACTTTGACGTCTCAGCCTTTGAAGTTGCGTACCTGTACAAGAACAGGTGGCAAATTGAAGTCTTTTTCAAATGGATTAAACAGAATCTTACTGTAAAAAAACTGTGGGGGCACTCTGAAAATGCAGTCAAAATACATTTGTGGACAGCAATCTGTTCATATCTGACGGTCGCTTACATCAAGCATTTGACGAAAAGCCCGCTCTCAATCTACGAGATTATGCAGGTCTTGAACGTTTCGCTGTTTGACAAAACGCCTCTGCAGGATTTACTCAATGCCCATAACTCCCTTCAAATCAAGCAAAATCAAAATGTCAAAGAACTCTTATTATTTTAGTTAATTTTTTTAACAATTTAGTGCATCAGTAGTAGGTGGTTAGAATAAAATTATATCTTTATATCACAAAGGTAACTAAATAAAATGCAAAAAAAGATACCTTTGCATTTTCAAAAACCGACTTCATGGAGGAAAATATAATCATGATTCGCGAGGCGGTTCCGCTTCGTCCGGAATATCGCTTCGATCGGCCTGTAAATTGGTCAATCGAACGAGGCCAACACTGGGCAATTATCGGGCCGAACGGATCGGGAAAAACATTGCTCACGAATATGCTGATGGGAAAACTCGTGCTCAAAACAGGAATAATTGACTATGCTTTCAATAACGACAGGCTTGGCGTAGAACAAATTGAAGCAGCATCGTTTCAGGATGTCCATGCCATCGCCGATTATCAAAATTTCTATTATCAGCAACGTTGGAATGCTTCAGAGATAGCGGATTCGCCTTGGGTCAGGGATCTGCTGAAAGATGTGGTTTCCGAATCGCAACTACAGGATTTATTTTCACTGTTCGGACTTTCAGAATTGCTGGACAAACAACTGATTTTGCTGTCAAACGGCGAACTGCGCAAATTTTCCATTATCCGGAAACTGTTAAAGAAACCACGCATTCTGATTTTAGACAATCCATATATAGGGCTGGACAGTAGTACCCGTGTATTGCTGAATGATTTACTCAATCAAATCATCCGGCGGGAAGCGTTGAATATTGTCATGGTATTGTCCAACCCGGCTGAAATACCCGATTTCACCACCCATGTTTTACCGGTATTTCATCATAAACGACTGGGAGAATCGCTTACCATCTCGACATTCCGACACCACCCTACCCTTTTGAATGAATTATTTCCTTGTGACGCTTCAATGCCGGTTTTACCTGTCCAACAATTGCAATCTACAGATTACAATATAGCATTGAAATTGCAAAATGTACATATCAACTACGGCAAACGGGTGATTATTGACCGGATCAACTGGTCAGTAAAAAAGGGTGAAAAATGGGCTTTGCTCGGCCCGAATGGATCCGGCAAATCCACTTTGTTGAGCCTGATTTATGCCGACAATCCCCAATCATACGCCAATAGCCTGTATCTGTTCGATAAGAAAAGAGGTTCGGGCGAGAGTATTTGGGAAATCAAAAAGCGAATCGGCTATGTTTCACCGGAAATACACCTGTATTGCCGTCGAAACCCGACAAGCATTCATCTTGTAGCATCCGGTTTTTTCGATTCGGACGCCATATACACGAAGTGCAATACCGAACAGCTTCAAACTGCACGTCATTGGATGGATATTTTCGGGATAACGGATCTACAAGACAGACCGTTTTTACAACTCTCTTTGGGCGAACAACGTCTGGTGATGCTGGCGCGCGCATTCGTAAAAAATCCCGAACTGTTGATCCTCGATGAACCGCTCCATGGATTGGATGTTTCCAACAAGATCAGCGTGCTGAATATCATTGAGGCATTTTGCAATCAGCAAGACAAAACCATGATTTATGTCACGCATTATCAAGACGAAATCCCGTCGTGCGTGGACAAATATTTTGTAATGGAATAGGCAAATATTTTTCTTTTTTTTATACCTTTGCACCGGATTGGGTCATTCAGCCCAACGATGATATGATAAAAAAGGATAGGATTAAAGATCAAACTTCCAACAATTTAACTCAACAAAACGGCAAAATTTTCTTGCTTGTCACACTCTCGGCGATGACGGCTTTCGCGCCATTGGTTACAGATATGTATCTGCCCGCATTGCCCTTGCTTTCCGACTATTTCAATACCTCGGCTTCTTTGGTGCAGATGACGATTTCGACATCGATGCTGGGAATTGCTGTCGGTCAGTTGTTTTTCGGCCCGTTCAGCGATAAGTTCGGCAGGCGGCGACCGCTTTTCGCCTCGTTTGTGCTGTATCTTTTAGCAACTGTCGGGTGCATTTATGCTCCGACCATCGGCTTGCTCATCACTTTTCGCCTGTTGCAGGGCTTGGGAGCGGCCGGCAGCATTGTTTTAGCGCGTTCCATCGCCGCTGACTGGTTTTCAGGGAAGGATCTGTTGAAATTTCTCGCTTTAATCGCCGCCGTTCAGGGCATTGCGCCAATCGCAGCACCTGTGGCGGGGGGCATCTTGTTGCTCGTTACCGACTGGAAAGGCATCTTCGTAACGCTTGGTTTATTGGGATTGTTGGTAATGATCTTCTGTTTTTACCTCAAAGAATCCCTGCCCCGACATAAGCGCGTCAAAGCGCGGGTCATTTCTACCGTCTTGTTTTTCGCGCCCGTACTTAAGAACCGACTATTGATGTTGTATATTGCGCTACTGTCGTTTTCAACAGCGATCATGTTCGCTTACATCGCCTCTTCGCCCTTTATTTTCCAGGAGCATTACGGTGTGTCGCCGATGACATACAGTGCCATTTTCGCAGTGAATGCAGTCGCCCTGATGATTGGCAATCTGCTCGCGGCGCGACTGAAAAATCCGCACAAAACATTAAAATACAGCGTCGTTGGATTGTTGTGTTTTTCTCTCATCACAAGCCTCACGCTGGTTTTCGACGCCGAAATCTATATTGTCTGTGTATCGCTGTTTTTCTCGCTGTTGTTTGCGGGCGCCACTTTTCCGATCTCCACCAATTTAGCTTTGGATTTGGAAAAGAAATATCGTGGCACTGCATCGGCGGTATTGGGTGCAACGACATTTCTAGTTGGAGGAGCGGTAATGCCGCTTGCAGGTGCAGGAAATATATTGATTTCAACAGCGCTCGTGATGACTTCCAGCGCCATTGTTGTTGGAATTATTCATCTGATTATTGTCAAGTTAGAAGTTAGAAGTTAGGAGTTAGAAATAGAAAATCCCAACTACTTTCAAACAAGCGGTTGGGATCATAAAGCTAAATTTTGTATTTTGTTCGACATCGAGCGAAAAACGGGACTCGAACCCGCGACCCTAACCTTGGCAAGGTTATGCTCTACCAACTGAGCTATTTTCGCGTTTGCGACTACAAAAGTAAACAAAGATTATGAAACTACAAACAAATTCCCATTTTTTTTTATTCAAAATTTTTTATTCAGATAAAATTTACCACATTTTTCTCCTAATTCTCTCCCGTTGTATCACCCGTTTTTTTAGGGAAAATTGCTTTTCTTTTTGATTTTTTCGGTACAAATATGATAAAATTAAAAAAAATGTTTTAATTTTGTAGTCAAGATGAAGAGATTTATCGCATAAATATTAAATAGGTAAGATTTAAATGAGATAAACTTTTTTTTAATATGAATGACAAACTAAACAAGTCTTATGAAACAAATGAATTGTATGAAAAGTTGTGGTGATGGAAAATCACCGAAAGTTTGTTCCTTTCCTCCAATCCTAATAGGGGGGGGGTATAAGAGACTTATTAACAGCAAGTTAGCTCTACTGTTATTTGCTCTTTTATCCTTTGGAACCATTTATGCTCAGGAGATAACAGTCAGGGGGACTGTTGTTGATGCGCAAAGTGAGCCGCTTATTGGCGCCTTTGTGGAAGCACAAGGCGATGTAAAAGCCGGAACAGTAACGAATATCGATGGAAAGTTTGAGTTGAAAGTTCCCAACGGGAATGTTCAAATAAAAATTTCCTACATGGGATGTGAACCTCGATTACTTAAAGCATCCGAGATTCAAAATTACAAAGAAATAATTCTGAAAGCAGACAGCAAGCTGCTGGACGAAGTAGTTATTATTGGTGAGTTTGGGATTCCCCGCCCTGCCCGATCGGTCGGCTCTTCCATCCAGAATGTCAAAGCGAGTGACATTACCGATTCGGGTCGTGACAACTTCATCACTGCATTGCAAGGCCGCGTTTCGGGCATGAATGTGGTGTCCAGCGGCGGTGCGCCGGGGGCATCTACCACCGTTACGCTGCGAAGCCTTACCTCCATTTCAGGGAACAATCAGCCGTTGTATGTGGTTGATGGCATCCCGATGAACAATTCTTCCTTCAATCCCAGCAATAACTTTGCCATTGTAGATGCTTACGCCAGTCGCGACCTGGACTTTTCGTCGCGCGGCAATGACTACAATCCCGACGACATTGAGTCGCTGACGGTATTGAAAGGAGCGGCGGCCGCTGCTCTGTACGGTTCCAGCGCATCCAACGGCGCCATCATCATCACGACCAAGAAGGGCGCACCAGGTCGCGGAAAGGTGACCTACAGCAACTCATTCCGCTGGGACACCTCTTATGGAATCCCGGAAGTGCAAAACAAGTACGCCAACGGATATTACGGCGCTACCATGTATTATACGTTGACACACTATGGCGGCACGTACCCGGACGACACCAAGTTTTACGACAATGTCGGCGCGATTTTGCAAACCGGTGCCACCACCAAGCACAATATTGCTGTAGAAGCAGGTACGGATAAAATCACCATGCGCGCCTCGGCTTCATTTACCGATCAGACCGGTGTGATAAAGACCACCGACTACAAGCGCAACAACCTTTCGCTGAGCGGAAAGGCAGAACTCAACAAATGGATGAAGTTCGAAGCCTCCATGTCGTATGCGGGAACTACCAACACCAAAGCGCGTAAGGGGACTTCCGGTCCGCTTTACTATGCTTTCCGTTGGCCGTTGGTCGACGATATGAGCGTTTGGCTCGATCCCGACGGCAAGCACATGCGCTATCCCGACAGATATTGGGATACAGACGTAGTGAACCCGTTGTTCCAACTCAACAAAAACAAGTATTACGATGAGTCCGACCGCATCATTGCCAATGCAACGGCCATCATCAATCCTACAAAAAATACGTTTATCCGTGCACAGATAGGATGGGACGTCGGCGCACAAACCTTTGAGGCCAGCGAACACCCCTACTGGGCAAACGCCAACAAGTCGATTGTTGCCGGAATGGGTGGCACCTACAACCTGGCGAAGTCCAATTTTTCCGATCCTTCGCAGAACTTCCTTGTCGGCTGGAATGACGATTTTTTAGACAAGAAACTCACTGTTTCGGCGCAGCTTGGTTATCACCAATTGGAAAACAAGGTGACGCAGTTATCGACTTACGGTAAGAACTATGCGATCGTCGATTTGCCCTCCATCAACAATTGTGACCCGGCAACCATCACTTCCAAGAAGCGCAGCACCATCCGCCGCATACAGGCATTTTCCGGTCAAGCGGAATTCGGATACGACAACATGGCGTTTCTTACCCTCCGTGCACGTAACGACTGGTCGAGCACCCTGCCAAAAGCCAACAACGAGTATTTCTACCCGGCGTTAGAATTGGCTTTTGTGGCAACCGAACTGCCAGCCCTGAAAGACAACAAATATGTGAACTATTTGAAACTGCGCGGCGCGGTTGCCCAAGTGGGTAAAGACGCTGCTCCGTTGTCCATCAATCCCGAATTGATCCCGACAGAACTGACGGGTGGCGGCTACAAGTACGACTGGACAGGACCGAACCTCAACCTGAAGCCGGAAATGACCAATTCAAAAGAAATCGGCTTTGAAGGTCGTTTCCTGAACGACCGCATTGTGTCGGACTTTACTTTCTTCAGCACGCGTTGCAACGATCAGATAGTAAGTGGGTTCCGAATGAGCTACGCAGGTGGGTTTGTGCTCAATACCCAAAACATGGGTAGCTTTGAAACCTGGGGTTGGGAAGCTCACATCGACGGCGACATCATCAACAATGCCGCCGGATTTCGCTGGAACGTCGGCTTGAACATGTCGCACACCGGCTCAAAAGTGGTCGAACTGCCCGTAGATGCTTACTACGACGCCTATACCTGGAACTCCGGGAACATCCGTAACGGGGTGGTGCTGGGTGAACCACTGACGGTGATTGTAGGTAATGACTTCCAGCGCAACGACAACGGCGACGTGTTGATTAATCCAACTACCGGTTTTCCGATGACTTCTTCTGATGTCACCGTGCTGGCCGATCGCGAACCGAAGCTCCGTTTCGGCATCACGACCCTCTTCTCTTATAAAGGATTCCGCTTGTCGGGGATGTTCTCCGGGAAGTGGAAATCGAATGTCGTAAACGGGACAAAGCGCGCCATGTTCACTTCCGGTCAGAGTTGGGAATCCGTGACGATGCGCGAAAAGGGAGCGGTCGTATTCACCGGCGTACTGAAAGACGGGCTTGAAAATACGGAAAATCCCACTGTCAACGACCGTGCAGTCGCTTACGCTTATAACGCTTCTTCCACAACGGGAATTTATGCCGGCGCCGACCCCAACTGGATCGAACACAACGTCAATTACGTCCGTTTGCAAGAACTCCGCCTGGGATACACCATCCCTCAAAAGCACCTGAAAAAGTTCTTCAACGGCTTCATCAGCCATGCCAATGTGTATGTCTGCGGCAACGACCTCTTCACTTTGACCAATTATTCCGGTACCGATGCGGTGGGTAACACGGTTTCGGCATCTGCCGGCGGGGTTGGCGGCGAAGGTTACGACACTTGGGCTTTGCCCAGTCCACGCGGCATCTCTTGCGGTCTTAGCGTCACATTTTAACTAATCATTAAAAATTACTGAATATGAAATATAGTATCATATCACTGTTGAGCGCACTCCTGTTATTAAGCACGAGTTGCGAAGACTATCTGGATGTCAACAACAACATCGACGGTCCCGATTATGTAGACGACTACCTCTATCTGTCGGGCATACAGCAGAACCTCCAGGATCGCTATTTCGACGCGCTTTACGTGACCAATTCGCTCACGCAAATGTGGTCCAATACAAGTCAAACGTCCTATGCCAGCCATTACAATCCAAGGGCGACGGACACCGGCGCACTCATCTGGCGTACGGTCTACTTCAACTTCGGCATGAACCTGGAGAACATGATCAACCAGGCAAAAGAAAGTAAACGTTACACCATTGTCGGCATCGGTTACGCCCTCAAAGCATACGGTTGGGACATGCTGACCAAACTCTATGCCGATGCACCGTTGAAACAAGCGTTCGCTACCGGACTTGTCCGCTATGACTACGACTATCAACCCGAAATCTACGAACAGGTACGCGAATGGGCGAAGACTGCCATCGAATACCTGGAGATGGAAGACAATACCGTTTACGGCAACCAGGTATCGGCAAACGACTGGATCTATCAGGGCGACAAGGCCAAGTGGAAGAAATTCGCTTATGGCGTGCTCGCACACAACCTGATCTCGTTGAGTAACAAGAGCGACTTCCTGACGAAGTATGTCGACGATGTGATTGCTTATGCAAACCAATCGTTCGAAACTGCCGCCGACGATGCGTTGCTCAGCGTGGCTGGCGGTTCGCAAAGCGCTCCCTATACGGCCTACAATAATAATTATGGCACTGCACGCGGCAACCTGACTTACACATATCAGAATGACTACGCTGTGCAGGTGATGACGGGCACTGTTCCGCTTTACAACGACGAAGGGTTGCGTGTGAAAAGGGAAGCGCCCGACAGATCGGTCTTGACTTCCGGCAATCCTGCCGACACGATCCAGTATCTCAAGGATTCGCTTTTTGTGACCTACTATCCCTACGAGTTGCAGCCCAAGCAGATTATCTGTTCTGCATGGAAAAACTGGATGTGGGAACCCGACAGCAAAGTAACCTACGACGCCACCAACAAGGTATTCGTATGGACGCCGCCGGCCAACTATACGCAGTCGGGCGACTACGATCCCCGCGTAGTGGCTAAACTTGCAACCGTCGATGATGGAAGTTTTAACAATATTTCCAACGTCAACGCGGTGCAAATCAACAGATTCATCGGAGCGACGTCTCCCACCGGCACCTTAGCTCCCAACGGCAATACTGTCCCGAAAATCTATGGACGTACAGGTACCATCCTGAACGGAAGCAATGCCACGCCCAACGACGGCAAAGGAAGATGGATCTATCATGATGAAGCGCCATACGTCTTGATGACTTGTGCAGAAATCAAGTTTGTCCTGGCAGAAGCGTACTTCAAAAAAGGCCTCAAAGACCAGGCTTATGCAGCATGGAAAGAAGGTGTGCAAGCCGACCTCGATTTTACTGCCAACCAGTTGCGTCCGGGCACTTCGGGACAAATAGCCGGTGGCGATAAGATCAACAAGGCTACTTTCACTACTTTGGCCACGGCCTACTACAATGGCCCGTTTGTGTCGGGACTGGGCGCTGCCAACCTGACCCTTTCGCACATCATGATGCAGAAATGGGTGGCGCTCTACGGTTGGGGCTCGTTTGAAGTCTGGACAGACATGCGCAAGTATCATTACGATATTTCCTACTCCGGCGATTATCCCAAAAAGGGCGATGGCTGGGACACCGAACGCTGGATCAGCATGAAGAAAGACGATTCGCCGAGCAGCAATAAGGTGTATAAAGGATTTTACTTGATGCCGACGCAAAATTACGAATTTCGTGGTGCGGTATTCAGCATCTACAATGAAGGATCACCCATGTACCGCATCCGTCCGCGTTACAATTCGGAAGAGATGTGGAATGTGGAAAAACTGGAATTGCTGAAGCCCATCTCCGGAATGGCCGAGAATTACCACTGTTCCATCCCCTGGTTTGCTTATCCGGGCGATTATCCCGAATCTGTAGAATAATGAAGTTGAATCATTTAATTAAGAAAAATATGAAAACAGGAAAATATATCCTCTTGGCGGCAGCGCTTATCCTTGCATCGTGCGAGAAGAACGTGATAGAATTTGACGAAGTGTCATTGACCGACCAAGCTGTAATTCAGTTGCACTACATGGTGCCGCTTGCTTCTGTGAATGCCATCTACAACATTTACCGAATCGACATAAACGGCGTAAATGTCAGCAACGATCAAATCAGTATTACTCAATATGGCACCCAACCCGCCGCCGGCATCGGAGGATTCATCACGAAATCGGGAAATACCAATCTCAAGCTCTATATGCGCGAAACGGTAATGGAGAACGGCGTGGCGAAATCCGTCGACAAATTGGTGTATGACAAAGATGTCGTGCTTGCTTCTGGCGTGCAAAACGTCGTGATCACCGATTTCGACGCTGCACCTTTCGTATACCCAGGCGAAGTAACATGGGAAGTGGACACCAAACAGTTTGACGCCGACACCGTGGCTTACCTCAAGTTCTACAACTTGATGTATGAAACGCCGGGTGTGCCTACCAAGTTGAAACTGCAATATCAATATCAATACACCATCCACCCCATCTACGTTGCGGGAGATGAAATACCGGAAGGCAAAGCGTTAGGCGATGCTACGGGAGACACCTCGAAAAGTCCTTGGCTCGATCTTGGCAAACCGGTGGGTTTCGGCGAGTGTACCGGCTGGCAGATATGTCCCGTGAAAAGAACGACCTATATCTCCACCGGATCGGCGCGAGTTGACTTTCGCATCGTTGTGACGGAAGGCGGCACGGTGGGTGTCGATATGGACGCCGACGGCTTGTTGTATGGATACGACAGAAGTTCCGCGAAATTCATGACGTACACCGATTACTGGACAGAATACGTAGGGCGTCGCCGTCACCACTTCTTTGTGGGTACGCGCAACGGCGCTCCCGGATTTGATGTGCCTTCACCGTACTATGCTTTGTATTAAAAAGAATCTTTTTTTTATTGAGATAAATTAATGATTATTGAAAAACAGCCGGTTCGTGCGAACCGGCTGTTTTGTCGTTATAGATCTTTATTGTTTATAGTTTTATTCAAAAATCTCATCTATGCCGTTCAGTCGGGTGCTGTCGCCTTCTTTTTCATAATAGGAATTGCAGGGATTTCCATACTTGTCTGAGACCTCAAAACGCTCCGATTGGGAATATCCCAACGATGCGTCATTGTATATCTTCTTCATAAATAGGGCAAAAACCGGAAGCGCCATCGAAGCTGCCTGTCCTTCTGCCATCCGGTCGAAATGCACCGACCGGTCTTCGCCACCGACCCAAACGCCGCCGACCAGCGAGGGCGTAAAACCGACGAACCATCCGTCGGAATGATTTTGCGAAGTCCCCGTCTTTCCTCCCATGGGAGCCGTCAGGCCGTAGATGTAGCGCAATCGCGAGGCTGTACCGCCGTCCACCACGCCCCGCATCATATCCAGCATTTTGTAGGAGGCATCTTCGCTGATGACTTCCGTCATATTGGGGCTGAAGGTCGCCAGCAGATCGCCATACGCATTTTCTATCCGTGAGACGTATATGGGATTCACCCGGATGCCACGATTGACGAATGCGGAATATCCGGAAACCATTTCGCTGACCGAAGCATCGCACGCACCGAGGCACAATGAGACGACCGGATCGATCTGTCCTTGCAAGCCGAAAGAGCGTAGCAACCGTGCAAACGAATATGGGGAGAATTGTTGCATCAGATATGCGGAAACCCAATTGTCCGAATTTTGCAGCCCCCATTTGAGCGACACCATTTCTCCGATGCGATTTTTATTGGCATTGCGGGGGGTATAAGGCTCTCCGGTCTCAGTGATGATGTGTTGTTCCACATGCAGCATCTCGTCGCAGGGCGTAAATCCTTCTTCCATCGCCATCGAATACAGGAAAGGCTTGATTGTGGATCCCACTTGCCTGCGTCCTTTGTTGATCATATCGTACTGAAAATAGCCATAATCGGCATTCCCTACGTATGCCTTCACCGACCCCATCCGGGGATCCATCACGAGAAAGCCGGCGCGCAAAAACGATTTCATATATTTTATGGAATCGTAGGGCGTCATTGTCGTATCTTTCATGCCTTTCCAGGTGAAAACTGTCATCTCGACCGGCGCTTCGAACTGTTTTAAGATTTCTTTCTCACTCAGGCCTTCTTTTTTCATCGTACGGAAGCGCTCGGATTGTTTTACCGCCCGTTTCATGATGCTTTCGACATCTTCTTGCGACAAGGACTGCGAAAAGGGGGCGTTTGATTTGCCTTTTTTTTCTTTGAAAAATTGGTCTTGCAATTCGTTTCCGAGGTGTTCCCTGACTGCCTGTTCGGCATACGTTTGCATCCGCGAATCGATGGTGGTATAAATCTTCAAGCCATCGGTATAAAGGTTGTAGGTAGATCCGTTGGATTTTTTATTCTTGTTGCACCAGCCATACAGCGGATTTGTCGCCCATGCCAGCGAATCTTCCGAGAAGCGGGCTTTCGATTCGGCGGAATAATCGCTCCATTCCGGTTTTTCGGCTGTCATGATTACGCGCAGGTATTCCCTGAGGTAGGGCGCCAGTCCGTCTTTGTGATCGATCTTGTTAAATTGCGTCGACAACGGAAGTCGCTGTAACGAATCCCGTTCCGCCTTACTGATGTAGTGATTGCGTTCCATCAACCCAATGACGACATTGCGGCGTCCGCGGGTGCGGTCGTTCTTGCGAATCGGATTGTAGTACGTCGGATTCTTGCACATCCCCACGAGCGTAGCTGCCTCTTCCACCGTCAGTTCTTTGGGCGTTTTCCCGAAATACACCCACGCCGCGGACTTGATTCCCACGCCGTTATACAAAAAGTCGACCTTATTCAGATACAAATTGATAATTTCTTCTTTTGTATAGAAACGTTCCAGTTTGACGGCAATCACCCACTCGATGGGCTTTTGGAACAAGCGTTCCATGACATTTCCCGCACTGGGGGAATATAAGAGTTTTGCCAGCTGTTGCGTGATGGTGCTGCCCCCGCCGCCGCTTTTCTGAAATAGCAGTCCCCGCTTGATAATTGAGCGAAGCAGTGCATATACGTCGATGCCCGAATGTTCGGCAAACCGCGAATCTTCGGTTGCAATCAATGCGTGAACAATCGCAGGAGAAAGGTCTCCGTAACTCGAATAGATCCGGTGTTCTTTGTTTTGCGCATACATCCCCAACGTCTTCATATCGACGGAGATCACTTGCGAAGCATATTTATCGATCGGATTTTCCAGGTCCTCAATCGGCGGCATATACCCGATATAGCCCTTTGCAATCATGAAAAAAATCACAATGCTCAACCCCATCCCGGATGCAAATACGATCCAAAACCATTTCACGATACGCTTCGATAATGCTTCATCCACTGCTTTGTTCATACAAAAAAAATAATTCAATCCTTCAATCCTTCAATCCTTATTTTCTGAACGGCATCTTCACCACCACTGCTTCCAAGTCTTTATTACGGACGCGGATAAAGATTCGGCTGTCCGGTTGTGCCGATTCAGGCGTCACATAACCCATGCCGATTCCTTTCTTCAAACAAGGAGACATGGTGCCGGAAGTGACCGTGCCGATTGCGTTGCCGGAAGCATCCACGATTTCGTAACCATGACGAGGGATTCCTTTCTCCAGCAGCTCAAAACCGCACAGTTTGCGGGTAATACCGTTTGCTTTTTGCGCTTCCAGGATCGGACGGGCGATAAAATCCTTCCCGTCGATAAATTTCGTAATCCAACCCAGTCCGGCTTCCAACGGCGAAGTCGTATCGTCCAGATCATTGCCGTAGAGCGGGTAGCCCATCTCCAGCCGGAGGGTATCGCGGGCGCCCAGACCGATCGGTTTGATTCCAAATTCCGCTCCGGCATCAAATATTGCATCCCATAGCTGTTGCGCATATTCGGGATAGAAATACAACTCAAAACCGCCAGCGCCGGTATATCCCGTATTGGAAATGATCACTTCCTTCACGCCGGCCATTTCGCCTGTAGTGAAATGATAATAGGGAATCGACGATAAATCGATATCCGTCAGTTTTTGCAAGAAATCGATCGCTTTTGGTCCTTGCACCGCCAATTGTGCCGTGCGATCGGAAGCATTTTCAAGCGTGGCGTTCAGGTCGTTGTGCTGTACGCACCAATCCCAGTCTTTTTGGATGTTTGACGCATTCACCACCATCATGTATTTTTCCGGGGCATAGTGATACAATACCAGATCGTCCACGATTCCGCCTGTTTCGTTCACCAGGCAAGAATATTGCGCTTTGCCGACGGGCAGCAACGCCACATTGTTGGAAGTCAGTTTTTGCAGTAACGGCAAGGCATTCGGCCCTTTGACCCAAAATTCGCCCATGTGTGAAACGTCGAAAACGCCGACGCCCTGAACAACCGTCAGATGTTCATCGATAATTCCTGTATACTCTATTGGCATGTTGTAGCCTGCAAACTCACTCATTTTCGCTCCGTACGATTTATGAATCTCGCTAAACGGTGTATTTTTCATTTCTTAAAATGGTATCTTAGTTTATATTCAGTTCTATTATTTTGATAATCACATTTACGACCTTTTCCATTGATTGGATGGGGACAAACTCATATTTTCCGTGAAAATTCAACCCGCCGGCAAAGAGGTTCGGGCAAGGCAATCCTTTATACGAAAGTTGACTTCCATCTGTTCCGCCGCGAATCGGCTTGATGACCGGCGTGATGCCGTTCAGTTCCATCGCCTTGACGGCCAGATCAATGATATGGCGTTGCGGTTCCACGATTTCGCGCATGTTTTTGTATTGATGCTTGATTTCCAGTTGAAAAGCCTCCGGATAAAGGCTGTTGAGATAGCCGGTGACGTCACGCAACAATTGCAGCCGCGCTTCAAACTTTTCAGCATCATGGTCGCGGACAATATAAGACAATGATGCTTCTTCGACTGTCCCCTTCATGCCCGTCAGATGGAAAAATCCTTCGTAGCCTTCGGTATGTTCGGGCCGTTGCTCCGGTGGGAGCATCGCGGCGAACTTCATCGCCAGCAGCATCGCATTGACCATTTTATTTTTGCTGTAACCCGGATGGACATTTCGCCCTTTGACGGTAATTTTGGCCGAAGCAGCATTGAAATTTTCATATTCCAACTCCCCTACTTCGCTGCCGTCCACGGTATAAGCCCAATCGCAACCAAACAACGGGACATCGAACTTGGAGGCGCCCATGCCGATTTCTTCATCCGGATTGAATCCGATACGGATTTTGCCGTGTTTGATCTCCGGATGATCGATCAAATAACCGATAGCCGTCATGATCTCTGCGATACCCGCCTTATCATCCGCGCCAAGCAAGGTTTTTCCGTCCGTGACGATCAAGTCTTCGCCAATGTGGTTGTTTAATTCCGGAAACATCGTCGGTGACAACACAATATTCTCTTCGCTGTTCAGCAGGATATCGCAGCCGTCGTATTGCTTCACGATGCGTGGGTTGACATTGGCTCCGGACATGTCCGGACTGGTGTCCAGATGCGCGATAAAGCCGATTACCGGCGCTTCCCGATCCGTATTCGACGGAAGCGTCGCCATCAGGTAGGCATGTTCGTCCAGTGTGATCTCTTCCAGCCCCATCGTTTCCATCTCTTGTTTGATGGCTTCTGCCAGCAGTAATTGTTTGGGAGTGCTGGGCGTAGAAGTCGAATTTTCATCCGACTGTGTATCAAATGAAACATATTTCAAAAACCGTTCAACAACATTCATTCTTTCCAAATTATTTCGTTTGTTGTTCGATTTGCAATGTCTTGGTAGGTTGGTCGCATACTTCCGTCGGTCCGAAGTATTGAATCGGTCCGGGATACACATAGTCGGTATTGAGCGCCCACGAATCGCGTTTAGAGGCATATTCTTTGAAAGGTGCCCCATCCAGTTTGACCAGCGCTTTCTGTATCACCGGTTTCATTTGTCCGTGACGTCGTTCCATATTCATCATCATCGTGATGGGGACGCCTCCGGCAATCCATTCGGAAGCAGGCGCCGTGGTATTACGGACAGACGACATGTAGCCGGTCTTCCCTGCGCCGATCAGTCCGGCAGCCGTGAAGCCCAACGAATAGCAATAATCCGCATCATAATTCGAGGGTGCAGCGCAGCGTCCTTCGTATCCGAAGAAATGCACCTGCGAAGCGAATTTCCCGACATATTTGCCTTGGTCTGTCCACTCAGCCAGCCTGTTGCGAACCATTTCCGCCAGCAGTTTTTCCGTTTCTATCAGCGACACCTGCACATTGCCGTGCGGATCGCGGTCCATCGTCAATTGACGGGCGACAGCTTCCGGCAGGCTTTTATAGATGCGCGCGTTTTCGATAGAGAGCCGGTCGATGATGTGTTCACGTTGCGCCGAGCGTTTGATCCGTTTAAATTCATCTTCGTGGCGAGCCAGGTATTCATTCAATTCATTGATCAGTTTCCGCATGGCCGGAATAAATTCGATCAGGCCTTCTGGGATCAATACGGTACCGAAATTATCGCCGTTTTCCGCACGTTTGGCGACAATCCCCGCAATGTAGTCGATGATATCGTCGAGCGATTGATTTTTCATTTCCACCTCTTCCGAAATGATGCAGATGTTGGGTTGTACCTGCAATGCACATTCCAGGGCGATATGCGAAGCCGAACGTCCCATCAATTTGATGAAATGCCAGTATTTGCGGGCGGAATTGCAGTCGCGCTGGATATTGCCGATCACTTCCGAATAGACTTTACATGCCGTATCGAAACCAAAAGAAGTCTCAATCATTTCGTTCTTCAGGTCGCCGTCGATTGTTTTCGGACAACCGATCACTTGCACGCCGGCGCCGATAGCGGCATAATATTCAGCCAGCACACAGGCATTTGTATTGGAATCGTCTCCGCCGATAATCACCAACGCCGAGATATTCAGTTTCTTCAGTATTTCCAGTCCTTTGTCGAAATCTGCTTTCTTTTCCAGCTTGTCGCGTCCCGAACCGATAATATCAAATCCGCCGGTATTGCGGTATTCGTCGATGATGTCTTGGGTCAGTTCGATGTATTTGTGATTGATCAATCCGCCGGGACCCAGGATAAATCCATACAACCGGCTCGCGGGATTCATGTCTTTGATGCCGTCGAAGATGCCGGCAATCACATTGTGACCACCCGGCGCCTGTCCGCCCGACAGGATCACGCCGACATTGACCGGGGCGTACCGGCTTTTGATCTCACTGACTTCAAATTGAATCACCGGCATCCCGTAAGTATTGGGAAATAACGCACGGATGGCGTCCTGATCCGAGATCGACTGTGTGGGGTTGCCTTCCTTGATACACACAGCGCTTTTTAATGTTTTTGGAACTTTTGGAATATAAGCCGAACGAGCGACTTGCAATGCACTTTTTGTCATTATTGTTCTATTTTACAATTTTAATCTATCCATAATTAGGGAGTACAAATTTCGGTAAAATATCCGGAATATGAAGTATTCGGCGCAGATTTTTTAAAATATCAACATTCTACAACATTATTAAGGATTCATTCGATTTCTCTATGACCTTATTTTTTAATTGATGGTTAGTACGCAAAATGAATAACCCGCAGCTAAAAAAATCTTTAAAATCCTTTTGAAATATCAATAATACCACTTATCTTTGTAAGACGTAATAGTTATTGCTATGACATCAATTGATTTATACATACCAACGTCGTATAAGAGGCCCAGGGAAGGTATTTTATGATCGCTCCCCGAAGGAAGGGAGCGTATGGGGTTATTCTTTTAGTCAAAAAAAGTAAAAAATGAAAAAAACAGCAATAATTATAGCCGCGTTGCTATTCGGAATATGGGTGGCAGGGTGCATGGCTCACACCTAAAATCGAGGAAATAGAAAACTGGTTCCCTCCTCTACAAGTCTTTTATTAAAAGTGAAGATTTATCGAGGCGAATGGAATGATCGAACGATATATTTTATAAGAAACAATCTTAGTTCGTGTCTTTGGTGTGAAGTAGTGCTGGAATCGCCGCCGGCATGATAAGTCAGCTCAACAGTGACTTTGCTGATGCCGACATACAATTTCAATTGGCAGGAACCGACTATATTAACAACGATGCATAATATTACGATACACTTGATGAAGGTGATAGTGAAACACTAGGTAGATGGAAGTATGCGTTATTTTGAATTAAACATCTCCATTGCTCCAGACACGGCGGAAAACAGGGATATCCTTACCGCTCTGCTGACTGAGATCGGGTTTGAAGGTTTCGTTGAAGCCGATCAGACAATCGTGGCTTACATTCCTGAAAAAGACTATTCTGAAGCGGCGCTGTCGGATATGATCAAGCGCTTTCCTGTGAAAGAAGCGGAAATGACACATTCCATTGTGCCGGTGGAAGACCGCAATTGGAATAGCGTGTGGGAACAGTATTTTTTTCGTCCGATCACCGTCGGAGATCAGTGTTACATCCACAGTTCGTTTCACGAACAGAAGCCCGGATTCCAATACGATATCGTGATTGACCCCAAAATGGCTTTCGGCACGGGACACCACGAAACGACCGGTCTCATGCTGTCGTTCCTGCTCGAAGCGGACGTCAAAGACAAATCATTCCTCGATATGGGATGCGGCACGGCGTTGCTGGCCATCCTGGCGCGGATGAAAGGCGCCTTTCCGGTCGTCGCTATCGATAATGACCCCAATGCTTACCGCAATGCGCTGGAAAATATCAAACTCAATAATACAGAAGACATCCAGGTGCTACTAGGCGACGCTCATGCGGTGCAAAATCGATTTAGCATGATTTTTGCCAACATCACCCGCAACATTCTGCTGGAAGATGTTCCGCTGTATGCGGCAGCGATGCTTCCGGATGCGCAACTTTATGTCAGTGGTTTTTATGCAGATGACACCGACCGCATTGTGAAGACTTTCGGACAATACGGGCTGCAATTGACCGACAGCAAAGAGCAAAATAAATGGGTGGCTCTCAGATTTATCCGTTAATTTTCCGAATATAATTTGGCGGATTGCGTAGAAAAGCGTACATTTGCACGCGGGTAAGTCCTATACGGCCAGCTCCCTTCAAATCCCCCAGGGCTTGATCGCAGCAAGGGTAGTCGGTTGTAGCGGCGCGATATAGTCAGCTTACCCTTTTTTATGCTTTTAATTATCAATCCTATATCAATCCGCATGCCTCAACTTCATGCAAAAAAACATTACCGCAATGAATAAAGAACCGGAAAACAAAGGTATCCAAATCGAATTGACCGAAGAAGTCGGTCAAGGCACTTATTCTAACTTGGCAGTCATCGCCCATTCTTCCTCGGAATTTGTGATCGATTTTGTCCGGATCATGCCCGGAATACCGAAAGCAAAAGTGAAATCGCGCGTCATCTTGTCGCCCGAAAACACCAAAAGACTGATGCTGGCGCTGATGGACAATGTGAAAAAATACGAAGCCCAATTCAGCGAAATCAAACTGCAAGACCAAGGATTTGCCGCCCCGATAATCGGGCCGATTGGCGAAGCGTAAAGAAAAAAACGCTGTCCGGCCGCAGAAAAATTCAATACAAATTTGCTACGTCAAAAAAAAATACTACCTTTGCACTCTGAAATTCCGCAGGAGGTACAATAAGTGATTGCTGTTCAGCGATCCACCTTCGGGAGGTAACCTGTAAAAATAAACAGATGTACGTAATAGTTGACATTCAAGGACAACAATTCAAAGTCACAAAAGATCAGAAATTGTTTGTGCATCGTATCAATGCGAGCGAAGGCGCAAGCGTGGAATTTGAAAAAGTGCTGTTGTCCGACAATGATGGCGCCGTAACAGTAGGCACACCCGTCATTGAAGGCGCCAAAGTGGTCGCCGAAATTATATCGCATGTAAAAGGAGATAAAGTATTGGTATTTCACAAGAAAAGGAGAAAAGGATACCGTAAATTAAACGGTCACCGTCAACAGTTTTCTGAGATAACAATCAAAGAAATTATTGCTTAACTAGTTAAATTCTAAAGAAATGGCACATAAAAAAGGAGTCGGTAGTTCAAAGAACGGACGTGAATCGGAAAGTAAACGGTTAGGTATTAAGATTTTCGGTGGAGAAACATGCAAAGCCGGAAATATCATCATTCGTCAGAGAGGCACCTCACATCATCCGGGCGAAAATGTGGGAATCGGAAGAGACCACACATTGTATGCGCTCATCGACGGCAAGGTTGCCTTCAAAAAGAAAAAAAATGACCGTTCGTATGTTTCGGTCATGCCGCTTGCAGAAGTCTGACATGAATGTTGACACTCAAGTATATCATAGAAAATAAAGCGGATGTTATCAGGCGGTTGTCGAAAAAGCACTTCGACGGGACAGACATCATCAATCGCGTCATCGACACCGACCTCATCCGGAAATCTTCTCAAAAGCAGTTAGACAGCAACCTGTCTTTGCTCAAACAATTATCGAAATCCATCGGTCAATTGATGAGCGAAGGGAAAAACGAAGAAGCGACGAATGTTCGCGAACAGGTCTTTTCCCTCAAAGAAGCCAACAGGCAATTGGAAGCCGACATGAAAGATGCGGAACAAAAATTGTCTGAGTGGCTTTATTTGATTCCAAACCTTCCTTCCGAGGCAGTGCCTGAAGGAAAAACCCCCGAAGACAATGTCATAGAACGCTCAGGAGGCATCATTCCGCAGCTGGGGCCTGACGCCCTACCCCATTGGGAATTGGCAAAGAAATACGACCTGATCGATTTCGAGTTGGGCGTAAAAATCACCGGCGCCGGATTTCCCGTCTACAAAGGGAAAGGTGCACGCCTCCAACGTGCGCTGATCAATTTCTTCCTCGACAATGCCCGCGCTGCCGGTTATACCGAAATCCAGCCACCCTACGTGGTGAATGTCGATTCCGGTTTGGGCACCGGCAATTTGCCCGACAAAGAAGGACAGATGTATCACTGCGGACTGGACAACCTCTACTTGATTCCCACCGCCGAAGTGCCGGTGACGAATATTTACCGCGATATGATCCTGGAAGAAAAATCCTTGCCGGTGATGAACACGGCCTATTCCGCCTGTTTCAGACGTGAAGCGGGCTCTTACGGCAAAGATGTTAGGGGATTAAACCGCTTGCACCAGTTCGACAAGGTAGAAATCGTCAGGATCGATACCCCTGCACATTCCTATCAATCGCTCAAAGAAATGGTCGACTATGTGCAGACGCTGGTAGAGAAATTGGAACTTCCCTGGCGCATCCTTCGCCTCTGCGGTGGAGACATGAGTTTCACATCGGCGCTGACATTCGATTTTGAAGTCTATTCGGCTGCGCAACAACGTTGGCTGGAAGTCAGTTCGGTTTCCAACTTCGAGAGCTTTCAGGCCAATCGTCTGAAATGCCGCTATCGTACTGGGGACAAGAAAATTGAACTATGCCATACCCTCAACGGCAGTGCATTGGCTTTGCCCCGCATTGTCGCTGCGTTATTGGAAAACAACCAGACGCCCGAAGGCATCCTGATCCCCGCCTCCCTGATTCCTTATACCGGATTTGAAATCATCTAGGCTGTCTCAAAAAAAAAGCATAAAAAATCCCAACCTTTTCAATGTTGAATCGGTTGGGATCGCTTCTCTATTTTGAATCTTGGTACTTGGTAAAGTCTTTTACATCATGCCTCCCATGCCTCCACCCATCGGCGGCATTGCGGGCGCAGGAGTATCTTCTTTCTTTTCAGTGATCACACATTCAGTGGTCAAGAACATCCCTGCGATGGATGCGGCATTTTCGAGCGCTACGCGAGTCACCTTGGTCGGATCGATGACTCCTGCTTCATACAACTTTTCATAGACGTCTGTACGGGCATTGTAGCCGAAATCGCCTTTTCCTTCTTTTACTTTTTGTACGACGACAGCGCCTTCTTTTCCGGCATTTTCCACGATTTGGCGGAGCGGTTCTTCGATCGCACGTTTCACGATTTCGATGCCGGTTGTTTCGTCTTCATTCACACCTTTGAGGTTTTCCAAGGCTTCTGCCGTACGAATGTAGGCAACACCTCCACCCGGAACGGTGCCTTCTTCGATGGCGGCGCGGGTGGCGCTCAAAGCATCGTCTACACGATCTTTCTTTTCTTTCATTTCCACTTCCGAGGGGGCGCCCACGTAGAGGACAGCAACGCCACCGGCCAATTTTGCCAGACGTTCCTGTAATTTTTCCTTATCGTAGTCGGAGGTCGTAGTTTCTATCTGCGCTTTGATCTGGCTGATGCGGGCAGTGATGGCTTCTTTGTCGCCCGAACCGTTTACGATGACGGTATTGTCTTTGTTGACGCTCACTTTTTCAGCGCTTCCCAACATATCCAGTGTCGTGGATTCGAGTTTCAATCCTTTTTCGTCGGAGACGACGACACCACCGGTCAATACGGCGATATCTTCCAGCATTTCCTTGCGACGGTCGCCGAAACCCGGCGCTTTGACGGCGCAAATCTTCAACGAACCGCGGAGGCGGTTGACAACCAGCGTGGCCAATGCTTCGGAATCGATGTCTTCCGCAACGATCAGCAACGGACGACCCGTCTGTACTGTCTGTTCCAGCACCGGAAGGATGTCTTTCAATACGGAGATTTTCTTGTCATAAATCAAAATATACGGATTTTCGAGGGCTGCTTCCATCTTTTCCGTATTGGTGACGAAATAAGCCGAGATGTATCCGCGATCGAACTGCATCCCTTCTACCACATCCACGTAGGTCTCAATCCCTTTGGCTTCTTCCACCGTGATGACGCCTTCTTTTTTCACTTTACGCATCGCTTCTGCGATCAGTTTTCCGATCGATTCATCGCCGTTGGAAGAGATCTTGGCGACATTTTCAATCTTCTTGAAGTCATTGCCGATCGAACGTGATTGTTTTTGCAGATGTTTTACAACGGCAGCCACCGCTTTATCGATCCCGCGTTTCAGATCCATCGGGTTAGCGCCTGCAGTTACATTTTTCAGTCCGACACTGATGATCGACTGCGCCAATACCGTGGCGGTAGTGGTGCCGTCACCGGCATCGTCGTTCGTTTTGGAAGCCACTTCTTTCACCAGTTGGGCGCCCATATTTTGGAAAGGATCAGCCAATTCCACTTCTTTTGCAACGGTGACACCGTCTTTGGTAATCTGCGGAGCGCCGAATTTTTTGTCCAGAATCACATTGCGGCCTTTGGGTCCCAATGTCACTTTCACTGCATTCGCCAATTCATCCACGCCTTTCTTCAAAAGGTCGCGTGCGTCAATGTTAAACTTGATATCTTTTGCCATTTTCTTATGTTTTTATTTTAATATTTAATTGATAATTTGCAGCGTTATTTGCTTGTAAATAACCGCCATTTAGTTGATCTCTTGTATTCAGATAACTGCCAAAACATCGGATTGGCGCATAATCAGATATTGTTCGCCGTCCAACTCGATTTCCGTACCGGCATATTTACCGTAAAGCACTTTATCACCTGGTTTCAAGACCATTTTTTCGTCTTTTGTACCATCACCAACGGCGATCACTTCCCCTTTCAAAGGTTTTTCTTTCGCCGAATCGGGAATAATAATACCACCTACTGTTTTTTCTTCTGCTGCGGCCGGCTTAATCAGCACTCTGTCCGCTAATGGTTTAATGTTCATACTTTCAATCTTTTAGTTTATATTTTATTATTAATTGATATAGATAAATAAATTGTTTTCGTCAGAAATACAGCGAACATTATGCCAAAAATAAAAAACTGACAGCTTGTCAATACTCCGAATGGAATTACCGGATATGATCTGACAATTCATCCGGCGACAACTGCATTTGCTCACCGGTCTGCATGTCTTTCAGCGTCACCCGACCGCCCTGTATCTCATCTTCGCCCACCAACACCACGTACGGAATCGCATTGGCGTCGGCATACGACAGTTGTTTCTTCAATTTGGCCTGTTCGGGAAACAGTTCCGCACGGATTCCTTTTTTTCGCAACTGTGAGATGATTGGAAGGATATAATTTTCTTCATTTTCGCCGAAATTGACGAACAAGACCTGTGTGGTGCGACTGACGGCAGCGGGATACAAATCCAACTGATTCATTACATCGAAGATGCGATCCGCGCCGAAAGAGATCCCGACACCCGACACACCGGGCATGCCAAATACCCCTGTCAAACTGTCATATCTGCCGCCGCCGGTGATACTGCCAATTTGTACGTCCAGCGCTTTCACTTCAAAGATAGCGCCGGTATAGTAATTCAATCCGCGCGCCAGCTTCAGGTCGAGTTCGATGCCGGAACCGATCGACAGCAAGCCTACCTTGTCCAGGATGTATTCGATTTCACGGATTCCGTTCATGCCCGTCGCGGAAGCCGCCAGGATTTGTTTCAGCGCGCTCAACTTTTCGTTGTTGCTACCGCTCAACTGAAGGATCGGCTGCAATCGTTCGATCGCTTGGCGGGAAATGCCTTTTTCCGACAGTTCTACATTCACTTGTTCCAGACCGATTTTATCCAATTTATCTATTGCCACCGTGATGTCGACGATGCGGTCTTGCTCACCGATGACTTCCGCGATTCCGGTCAGTATCTTCCGGTTGTTCATTTTGATGGCAACACGGATGCGGAGACGGCTGAAGACCTCGTCCATCATCTGAATCAATTCCACCTCATTAAGCAGCGAGTCGGAACCCACCACATCGGCATCGCATTGGTAAAATTCGCGGTAACGTCCTTTCTGCGGACGGTCGGCGCGCCATACCGGCTGAATCTGGTAACGACGGAAAGGGAAAGTGATCTCGTTGCGGTGCATCACCACATAGCGGGCAAAAGGCACCGTCAGGTCGTAACGCAGGCCTTTCTCGCACAGCTTGCCTGCTAATTTCAGGGTATCCTTGCTTTGCAACTCTTCGTCGGTCACTTTCGACAGGAAATTGCCTGAGTTCAACACTTTGAACAGCAATTTGTCGCCTTCTTCCCCGTATTTCCCCAACAATGTGGCGAGGTTTTCTACCGCAGGCGTTTCGATCTGCCGATACCCATACAGATGATAGACATCGCGGATGGTATCAAAAATAAAATTTCGCTTCGCCATTTCCTGTGGCGAAAAATCCCTGGTTCCCTGAGGTATAGTCGGTTTTTGCATATTGAAAATATTAACTGCTAAAATTGATAAATAACGATGTTTTTTTATTACCTTTGCCTCTTGTTATAGGCGTTGCTATTGATGCATGGAGTATAATACAATAATGTAAGGCAAAAAAACATGTTCAAATTATTATTCTTTTTGTTGTTCTTGATTTTAGTATTTCTGATCTTCCCGTTCGGATTAATTGCTTTCATTCGGTTTTTATTCGGACCGATAAGGAAAAGTACCGCACAACAGAAAAACAGTCAGCAGACCAAACAACAAAAGAACAATTCCAGACAACGGAAAATCATCACCCGCGATAAAGGAGAATATGTCGATTACGTGGAAGTGAAAGATCAGACAAAATGATCATTTTCAGTCCTTTCGTATCAGTGACACAAATTCTTCGCGCGTCTTCGCCTGATTGAAAACCCCTGTAAAATCGGAAGTAGTCGTAATCGAATTTTGCTTTTCCACCCCGCGCATCTGCATGCACATGTGTTGCGCTTCGATCACCACCATCACGCCCAACGGATTCAGTGTCTTCTGTATACAATCTTTTATTTGCGTGGTCAAGCGTTCCTGTATCTGCAGTCTCCTTGCGAAAACATCCACTACGCGGGGAATCTTGCTCAATCCGGTCACCGACGTACGCGGAATATACGCCACGTGCGCCTTCCCGAAAAACGGCAACAGGTGGTGCTCGCACAACGAAAAGAAATCAATATCCTTGACGATCACCATCTGTTTGTAATCTTCGACAAACACGGCGGAATTGAGGATTCTGGCGGGATCCTGAATGTATCCTTTGGTAAGGAACAACATCGCTTTGGCTACCCGTTCGGGTGTCTTCAACAGGCCGGGACGACTGATGTCTTCCCCAAGCAATTCGATAATTCGACGGCAATGCTCCGTCAGTTCTTCTTTTCGCTTGAGGTCTTCTGCGCTTAATTCCATAAGTGTATCAATAATTGACCGGTATATTTACCCACTCTTCTTTCACCACATACATTTCTTTTCCAAAACTCGGAAAGGCGCGCTTCAATTCCTGCAGACAGACGCTTGCTTCCTCTTTTGTCCGGAAATCGCCCGCCCTGAGTGTCCACCGGGGCGAGATGTAGTTCACGTAGGTCGTCAATCCAGGAAAAAGCTCTTCCAGCATCTGTTTTTTCGATAATGTTTCCTCTCTCGACCGGCGTGGGTCGTTGCCTGAAAACACCTGCACGCGATAGCCGGACAGTCGGATCGTCGGCAATGCTTTCGAATCCACCGACAATGAGTCTTTGGTCCAGACGGCGCCGATCAGTCCTGCGATCTTTGGATCGCTCGTGACACGGATCACCCCTTTGGAACCGTCGCTCGTCGATTGGAGTTCTTCGAGGATGGTATTCCGGTTAGCGTTGTTTTGCGCTTGCACGACCATGCAGCAGCAACACCAGCCACAAACTAATATGATGACAAATCCCAGTCGCATGATTTCAATCCATTCAGAATGCTTCGACAATGGGCAAGAATTTCTCTACCGACAACGAGGCGCCGCCGATCAGTCCGCCGTCCACATCCGGGTTCGCAAACAGTTCTTTCGCATTTCCGGCATTGCAACTCCCGCCATAGAGGATCGAAACCCCGTCGGCAAGCGATTGGCCGTACTTCTCGGCGATGATTTTCCGGATAAATGCGTGCATTTCCTGCGCCTGCTCGGTTGTGGCGGTTTTGCCTGTCCCAATAGCCCAAACCGGTTCGTAAGCGATGACAATCTTGGCAAAATCTGCGGGCGACAGTCCGAATAAGCCCTCTGCAACCTGTTTTTCGACCACATCAAAATGCTTTCCGGCATTGCGTTCGTCCAGCACTTCACCGATACAGAATATCGGAGTAAGGTCGTTTGCCAGCGCCAGCAATACTTTTTCTTTCAAGATGGCGTTGGTCTCACCATAATACGTACGCCGTTCGGAATGACCCAGAATGACATATTTTGCACCGGTGGAAGCCACCATTGCTGCCGAAACTTCACCGGTAAACGCGCCCGAAGCGCGGTCGGCGCAATTCTGTGCCGCCACACCAATCAGGCGTGGGTCGATGGTTCCGGCGACGGTTGCCAGGTGAATAAAAGGAGTTCCGATGATCACGTCGCATTGCAGCGTCTTGCCTTGCAGCGCTGCCTGAAGATCTGTAGCCAACGCGATGCCTTCCTGCAGGTTGTTGTTCATTTTCCAATTTCCTGCTACGATATTTTTTCTCATTTTTATATAATTAATTAGGTATAATTTTACTCAATTTTATGCTTTTCTGCGCTTTTCCGTCTCTCCCGTTTTGAACTGACGGCATCGAAGACAAAAAACAGTGCAATCGGAAGGATCAAGATGCAAGCGCAGACGACGATCGTCCTGAAATCATGCTTGATTGCCGTTTTGCCCAGAGCGGTTTCTGCTATCGGCTTTTCCAGGATGGCGCCGGAAGGCAAATTCCTGTCCGCCCACTTGTTGACGACGACGCCTTGCTTCAACAGCAGCAGTCCCGGATTGGAGCGGATGATCGTCTTCAAGGTGATGTCGTCCATTGTACAAATGGCATATTTGGCGCCTGTCTTCGCCCGCCATGCCTGTATTTCGTCAGCAGTGGAGGCCGTGAGCATATAAAAACGGTATTTGTAGTATACCGAAAAATCATATACTTCAGTAATCATATCCACATTCTGGTCGGAGGCCTTTTGCAATTTATGCGCTATCAGCAAAAAAGTGTATGAAGTATCGCTCAACACCTCTTCAGTGATGTCGTCTCCCCGTTCGTCGGTAATGGAGAAATCATGGATAAGCGGCTGGTACCCTTTTTTCAGCAGCTTGGATTTGGAATCGACAAATTTCCAAGTCGAGTCGTTCGCAGGATAATTTTCCAATGTAAATTCTTTTTGCACCCCATCTTTTTCGTAAATAAACGTCATCAGGTATTCGTCCTGCGGCGCACCTTCCGGGATGGTCATCATCTGCGGAATATTCGCTCCGGTCTTATATGGTCGAAAATCCAGTATCGGGAGGTTTTTATAGCAATAAAACGAAAGTGTCAGGATAAAAAAACAGGTATACAATACCACAAAAAGTGCCGATTTGGAAGAAAAGAACGCCGTCATGAGCCGACTCCAGCGGAAAACAATCACCGCGAAAAGCAGCAAAACGATATTCTTATAAAAGGTATTCCAATTGGACAATACCAAGGCGTCGCCGAAACAGCCGCAATCGGTCACGGGATTGGTGATCGCCGAATAGAGCGTCAAGCCGGTCATAAACAGCATAAACAACAAGGTCAGCACAGTCACCGGCTTTCTGTATACCGCCAGCAGCAGGCAAACGCCCAATGCAAACTCGATCGCCGACAGCCCGAACGACATCGGCAAAGTCAACGCCTCCAGCGAATTGAACCCGAAGGCAGTAAAATAATCCTGGAACTTGTATGCGCTTCCCAACGGGTCGACCGCTTTCACAAATCCCGAAAAGACAAAAAGGCAGCCCAACAGGATGCGCGCTACCTCAACAATGATCTTCAACTGTTTTTCTGCTATCTTCATAATCCTTGATTTTCAACTTAATAAGTGCAAACATCGCATAATTGATCATATCCATATAATTGGCATCGACGCCTTCCGACATCAGCGTTTTCCCACGATTCGTTTCTATCTGTTTGGTGCGATAGACCTTCATCAGGATCAAATCGGTATACGAACTGATCCGCATATTCCGCCACGCTTCGTCATAATCGTGATTTTTGGCATACATCAACTGTTTGGTCTGATCCATATATTGGTCGTACTGACCGAGCGCTTCCTCAGCCGTCATGTCGATGCTGTCCGCAAAATGCCTGTTCAACTGGATCAATCCGACAATGCCGTAGTTGACGATCGCGATAAATTCTGGGGCGACGCCCTCGTCTACAAGGCTATAGCCGCGCATTTCCAGACTGCGTATCCGGTTGGCCTTGATAAAAATCTGGTCGGTGACGGATTCCGGACGCATGATTCGCCACGACGGCCCGTAATCGTTGAGTTTTTTCTCGAACACCTCCCTGCATATCGCAATGATAACCTCGAACTGTTGCTTTGTATCCATAATCTAAAATATCACGGCAAAGGTAGTGTTTTCATTTGTAATATGAAAGCAGGAAAGTTGAAATTCTTTACTGCATGCACCGTCTCTACCCGGTTGATCCCATTTTTTTAACAAAAACCTTCGTTTAACAAACTTTAACTGCCGATTTTTTGCAAAAATCAATAATCCGACGACCGCGAGTTGCAAAAATTGCAAAAAACGCCCGAATGTCCATTTGCACGTTTCAAAAACCCCAAATACCTTTGCAGTTGAAAGTTGAATCGACAAAACCGTCATCGCGGAGTTTAACTTTCAACTAAATATAAATGATTAACTTAATTTGTGTCAGTATGAAAACAAGATTTATTTTATTTGATCAAACTTCCCGCCACCACGCGGCGGACGAGCACAATGTCATCAACAATATTGTAGATGATGGTCATCTTTTTATAGGTAATGGTGCGGGCGAAGATCGTCTGAACCACGACAATCGTCTGAACTGTGATTCTAAAATGATTGCTGTGATTAATATGATTAAATGCATAAAAAATCACATCAATCACATTAATCTTGCGAAAACCTGTATTGAGCGTAGTCGAAATATCATAG
>JAISUK010000052.1 GCA_031272075.1 Dysgonamonadaceae bacterium | reverse complement strand
AACCCAATAAATTAGAAAATGAGACCGCAATACCCCTGCCCAAAGGTGTGTATATCATCACCTCCGGCGGCAAAACAGGGAAAGTGATCATTTAGTAGAGACGGTGCACGCACCGTCTCAGATGAGAACCCGCACATTGCCAGACGTAGAGACGGTGCATGCAAGAGACGGTGCATGCACCGTCTCTACTTGTTTAAAGAATGTTAAATACAAAGTTTGAAAATTGAAAATTTTTGCTGTTTGCGATGGTGTTCGTATTTTTGAGGCTGAATAATCACTAAAAATAATAATCTGCAAAATAATATCTACGTATGAAACACTATCTAATGAGTTTGCTATTATTGACGGCATCGGCGTTCGCTTTTGCCCAAAAAAACGATCAAATCTATGACTTCACGGTGAAGACGATCGATGGAGCGCCTTTTTCGCTGAAAGCGTTGAAAGGCAAAAAAGTAATGATCGTCAATGTCGCATCCAAATGCGGACTGACTCCCCAATACAAACAGTTGCAGGAGTTATACGAGGAATATGGAGGAGAAAATTTTGTCATACTCGGTTTCCCCGCGAATAACTTCGGATCGCAAGAACCCGGTAGCAATGCGGAAATAAAGACATTTTGCACCGCAAACTACGGCGTCACGTTCCCGATGATGGAAAAGATTTCCGTCAAGGGCAACGACATCGCTCCACTTTATGAATGGCTGACAAAGAAGGCATTGAACGGCGTGACCGATGCCGAAGTCGCCTGGAATTTCCAGAAATTCCTGATTGATGAGTCCGGACGGCTCGTGAAAGTCATCCCGCCAAAAACGGCTCCGAAATCAGTGGAAATACTGGAATGGCTTAATGATTACATGGCCAAGACTTTTATCACCGCGAATCATGACACTTTGAATTACCGCGAGTTGTTACCGATCGGTAACAATACCAAGCAGCAATCACAGAAATATCCATTGGTGCTGTTTATGCACGGAGCTGGCGAAAGGGGATCGGACAATGTTGCGCAATTGACGCATGGTTCCAGGATGTATACCAATCCGGTCAATCGGGAGAAATATCCGGCCGTTGTCCTTTTTCCACAATGTCCTGCACATTATTTTTGGTCATTAGAAAAACGACCCGAAGGGAAACTCGACGCTTCCATCTTCCCCTCGGATTATCAAATCTCCGGCATCCTGCAAGCGGTAAAAGAGTTGGTGGATCATTATATTCAGTCGGGAAACGTTGACCCTGACCGCATCTACGTCATGGGAATCTCGATGGGAGGCATGGCGACATTCGACCTTGCTTGCCGTTTCCCCGACACTTTTGCGGCCGCCATTCCCATCTGCGGAGGCATTCATCCGGAACGATTAAAATCCACTGTAGGGAAAGTCAAATTCCGGATTTACCACGGAGACAAGGATGATGTTGTCCCCGCGGAAAATTCCAGAAAAGCCTATATGGCATTGAAACAATATGGCGCAAGTGTCGAATATATTGAATTTGTAGGCTTTGGGCACAACAGCTGGGATCAAGCGTTCAACCAGCCGGATTTCTTTTCCTGGCTGTTTGCACAAAAGAAAGACAAATAGCGGTGCGCGTTGTGGACTGCGGTGAATCAGTGAGCGTGTGATTTTATCTTTCTACCGCCCTCTATAACGGATACTCATCAAAAGAGTACAATACGGTTGTCAAGTAACGTTCACCGGTATCGGGAAGGATTACCACGATCTTTTTGCCTTTATTTTCCGGACGTAGCGCAATTAAAGTCGCTGCATATACGGCAGCGCCGGAAGAAATTCCGACCAGCAGACCTTCTTCACGCGCCAATTCGCGGCTCGCGCGGATGGCATTGTCGTTAGAAACCTGCACAATCTCATCTACCACTTCCGGATGATACGTGTCCGGGACAAATCCGGCGCCGATTCCTTGAATCTTATGCGCGCCCGGCGATCCGCCCGACAATACGGGAGAGTCTTGCGGCTCAACGGCAATGATCTTCACTGCAGGTCTGTATTTCTTCAGCACTTCACCTACGCCGCTGACGGTTCCTCCGGTGCCAACACCCGACACGAAGATGTCGACAGCGCCGTCGGTATCACGCCAGATTTCTTCAGCGGTCGTTTTTCGATGTATGGCAGGATTCGCCGGATTAACGAACTGTTGCAGAATGATGGCTTTCGGATTTTCATTTTTGAGCTCTTCCGCTTTGGCGATAGCGCCTTTCATCCCTGCGGCGCCGGGAGTCAATACAATATTTGCTCCCAAAGCTTTAAGCAGGTTGCGGCGTTCGATGCTCATGGTTTCCGGCATGGTCAGCGTCAATTTATAGCCTTTGGCTGCCGAAACGAAAGCCAGTCCGATGCCGGTATTTCCACTGGTAGGTTCGATCAATTCGGTATCCGGCTTCAGGATTCCTTTGGCTTCTGCGTCTTCAATCATCGCAAACGCAATACGATCTTTCACACTCGATGCCGGATTGAAATATTCCAGCTTCGCGATAATATGCGCACCAGAAGCATGGTTTTTGTTGTAATTAGACAATTCCAACAAAGGGGTATTTCCAATTAAATCCGTCAATTTTTTAGCAATTTTTCCCATTTCTCATTTAATTTTATTGTGAATAATATTATGGTGCAAAGGAACACATTTCCGAAAAAGCGATCAATACCCTTTTCAGGGTATTTTATCATCGATTCACCCCGGATAAAAGAAATAATCCCGCAGATTCTATTCATTTATTGATTATTTTTATAAATTTGCACCCGAAATAACAGTGTCCTGTGGTGTAATGGTAGCACATCAGATTCTGGCTCTGCGGGTTCGGGTTCGAGTCCTGACAGGACAACAATAAAGGCTGTCGATGTTTTTTACATTTTCGACAGCCTTTATTATGATACGGCGGGTTGCGGCGCGAAAGCCATTTTACTTCACGGCCACAGTCCGTTTTTCTTTGGCACTTTGGAATGCCAATTCTATAATCTTGACCACATTGCGCGAATCTTCAGGATTTACTGCTAACGGGCAGTTGCCGTTGATGGCATCGCGCAGATTGATGAAGAAATCCATATAGTCGCCCCGTTCGCTTTCGATCGTAGCTGTCAACGGAAGTCCGTGCAGCGAAGTCTTCAACGTGCCCCACAGCGACTGTGGTTCTTTTCCCCAGTCGTCGCCCACAGGTTTCTTCCCTTTGTCCAGTTCGCCTTCCTGAATATCCATGCCGTATTTAATAAAGGCGCCTTGCGTCCCTTGAATCAGGAACACCGGACCCGGCGCTTTCACCAGCATGCCAGAATGGAGATAGACCGTCAATTCGGGGTATTGCAGTGTCAACATGTAATAATCGTCGATTTTGGTGTTTTCCCGTTGATACCGGATATTGGCCGTCACCTCAAGCGGCATGCCGAACAATTGCAGGATTTGATCAATCTGGTGCGCGCCCAAATCATACAGCACGCCGGAATCGAATCCTTCTTCTTTCCATTTTTTCGGGCGAATCGTTGGGACGAAGCGGTCGAAACAGGAAGAAAATTCCACAATCTTACCCAGGACGCCCGATTCGACCAGTTTTTTTGCGGTCTTGTAATCGGATGCAAAACGTCGGTTTTGATAGACCGTCAACAGTTTCCCCGTTTTTTTCGCCAGTGCAATCAATTCGTCAGCCTGTGCAACAGTGGAGGTGATCGGTTTATCGATCACCACGTGCTTGCCGGCCAGTAGCGCAGCTTTTGCCAATTCAAAATGCAACACATTGGGGGTTAATACAAAAACCACATCAATGGCAGCATCGTTAATGATGTCTGTCACTTGATCTACAATTGTTGTTTCCGGATACCGTCTGTTGGCCAATGCCACAGAATTGGGATTCGTGGTATAGATTTTCGCCAGGTTAAAACCCGGAAGTTCATAAAGAAACGGCGCGTGAAAAAGTTGTCCCGCCATTCCGTAGCCTATAAGGCCGGCATTGATTTTTTCCATTTTATTCATTATTTTAGTATTAAATTATCATTATTATTTACAATCATATTCCGAAAGCGACCGAATCGAACCGATTGTAGATACAGCTGACGATTCCGATCACCAAAATCCCGACCGTACACAAAATCAAACTGAGTTTATTGTATCCATCGGTAACGAAGCGATCGGCAGCGTGTTCGTTTTTTTCTTTGATAAACATCGCTTTGACAATCAACAAATAATAATACAGAGAGATCACCGTATTCAACAAAGCGATAAACACCAACAAATATTCGCCTTGATTGGCTGCCGCCATGAATATGAAAAACTTGCTGAAGAATCCTGCAAACGGAGGAATGCCTCCCAACGAGAAGACAGCCAGCATCATCACAAAAGTCAATCTTGGATTGGAACGGTACAAACCGTCGAAAGCCGAAATCGAAGTATTGCCTTTGGTTTGATTCTCGACTGCGGCAATCACTCCAAAAGCCGCCAAGTTGGAGAATACGTAGACCAGGACATAATAGGCGGTGGCAGTCATCCCCTGCGCTGTTCCGGAGATAATGCCAAGCAGGATGTAACCCGCCTGTGAAATGGAGGAGAAAGCCAAAAATCGCTTGATGTCTTTCTGCCTTACTGCGAACAAGTTGCCCAACGTGATTGTAATTACCGCCGACCACCAGAGGATCTGATTCCATACAACCTCGATATTGCCGAACACTTTATACAAGACGAAAATCAGCGCAAAGGCAGCCGCACCTTTCGATGCCACCGACAAATACGCCGTCACGGAGGTGGGAGCACCTTCGTATACATCGGCCGTCCACAGATGGAACGGTACCAGCGACAACTTGAATGCGAGGCCGGAAAAAAAGAACACAAAGCCCATGATGAGCAACGGATCGATCGTAATAACAGCCTTCATATCGGAAAAATACATCGTCCCGGAAACGCCGTAGAGAAACGACATACCGAACAGCATCACACCCGATGAAAGCGCAGAAATCAGGATATATTTCACTCCTGCCTCGGCTGACTTTTCCGCAGACTTATTGAAGGCCGCCAAGCAAGCCATCGGCAAAGAAGCCGTTTCGATACCGATATACAACATCATGAAGTTGCCGGCAGAAACCATCAGATACATGCCCAGCAAAGTCACCAGCATGATGGTAAAATATTCGCCCCGTTTATGAACGGACTCGTCTGTCTTCAACCAGTGACCGGCTTGCAGGAAAACCAACATCGTCGCTATATTCAGGATGTTTTTCATCAGCACAGCGATATGCGAGTTGACATACAGACCACCGAATGCTTCGCCCATCGAAGCGGGAAAGAAGCCCGACACCGTATGCAACGCGAACAAGACACATGCAACCGGCTGAAAGGCCTTTTTCGTATTATCCGAACAGAAAACATCGTACAAAAACAGGATGACGAATACCGCCACCAAACTGAGTTCCTGTCGCATCAATAAAAAATTACTGAAATCCATATTTTATTATTTGTATAGGTCTATTTTTTAGGGGTTGATACTCACTGATAAGAATTACATCAATTTTGCCACAATCGGTGCAATGCTGTCGCTGATCAATTCGGAAACGCCCAACGGATAAAGCCCCATGGCAACAATCGCGACTATCAGACCCAAGGCCGAGACTTTTTCGTACCAGGCGGCATCGGACAATCCCAGATGATGCTCATCCTGTACCGGACCGTACAGGATTTTACCTACTGTCCTTAAGATATATACCGCCGTGATGACGATGGAGCAGCAAGCGACAATGGTCAATACCCTGCGAAACAGGTCGACATGCTGGAACGAACCCACGAAAATGGTCATTTCCGCCACAAATCCGCTCAAGCCCGGAAGACCCAATGAGGCCAAACCGGCAATGACATAACAGGCCGAAGCAAAAGGCATAATCTTCATCAACCCTCCCATTTCACGTATATCCCGCGTGTGGGTGCGTCCGTAGATCAATCCGATCAAGGCAAAAAACAAGGCCGTCATCAAACCATGCGAAAGCATTTGCATCACCGCACCGGTCATGGAAATCTGATTCATCATCAGCACGGCAAAAAGCACCAACCCGCAGTGACTCACCGAAGAATAGGCATTGATGTATTTCAAGTCGGTCTGCACAACCGCTCCGAAAGCGCCGTAAACTACGCTGATACCCGTCAGTATCAAGAAGATCCATCCCAATTCGCCGGCTGCTTCGGGCATCAAATACATGGCGACGCGGAAGCAACCGTAACCGCCCAATTTCATCAAAACGCCTGCATGAAGCATCGACACGGCTGTCGGCGCGGAAGCATGACCATCAGGCGACCAAGTATGAAACGGAAACAAAGCGCCCAACACGCCAAACCCAAGAAAGGTAGTCGGGAAAATCCACCTTTGATGTTCGACCGGGATATGCAGGTGATCGGCAATTTCCAATAAATTCATCGTCGTATGTCCCGAAGTATAATAAATTCCCAGGATTCCCACCAACAGGAAAGCCGATCCTCCCATCAACATCAAGGTCAGTTTCATGGCGGAATACTCCTTTTTGCCGGTTCCCCACAAGCCGATCAACAGATACATCGGAATCAGTGCGACCTCATAAAACATGAACATCGTGAACAAATCGATGGAAATAAAGAAGCCGAACACACCGGTAGCCAACAGACAATACCATAAAAAATATTCTTTCGCCATATTCATGTTCCACGAAGAAAAGACCCCCGTGAAGACAATGATGGAAGACAATGCCAGCATTGCGACCGAGATCCCGTCAACGCCTACCGAATAAGCAATATTCAGCGGTTCGTACCACACGATGCTCGAAACAAACAGCATCGTCGCATCCGACACGGCGCGTTCGCCGATAAACAGCACCACCAATACCGCAGCCAATATCAACAACACCGAAGCCCCTGTCACCATGACGGCGCGGATTTGTTTGATGTCTTTACACAAAAACAAACACCCGATCATCAGCACGGGGACTAAAACAAATAGTGACAATATACTCATAATTTCACGTTTTTACATTATAAGAACAATACCAGTGCCGCTATGACTAACGAACCGACGACATAAATCCAGACATACAATTGTACCTGTCCGGATTGCAACCCCTTGATTGATACGGACATCTTTTGAGTGATCCAAGCCAAGCCATTCATAGCGCCATCAACCACATGGCGGTCAAACCAGGCGATCGGCGTGCATATCCGGTTAAAGACGACATTTTTTGTCATGAACATCCAGATTTCGTCCATATAGAATTTCCGAAGCGTAGCGGTATACAAGCCGCCGAGCGCACGTGAGATGCGTGACGGCAGTTCGCTTCCTTTCATATAGAACACCATCGCTATCAGTATTCCTGCAGCAGCGACAAGTATACTCGGAATTGCCACAGTTGCCCACTCGATGTGTGCAGCAAACGGAATGTGGTCAACGGTAATAAACTCCGGAAAAGGAATAAATCCGGTGAAGATGGAAAATACCGCCAGTATCATCAACGGCACCGTCATCCTGAGAGGAGATTCATGGGGTTGATGATGCCCGTCATAGGACTTTTCCGCTCCCCAGAAAATATTGAAATACAAACGAAACATATAGAACGCGGTGATCCCTGCAACTGCCAACAGTGTGAAAAAGATCAGTTTGTCGTGATGCAGACATGCCGCCAATATTTCATCCTTACTGAAAAATCCTGAAAACGGCGGGATTCCGGCAATCGCCAGGCAAGCGATTAAAAAAGTAATATGCGTCACCGGCATGTATTTTCGCAAAGATCCCATCGCATCCATCTCATTGCTGTGTACCGCATGAATCACCGAGCCTGCGCCAAGGAACAACAAGGCTTTGAAGAAAGCATGTGTAAACAGGTGAAACATGGAGGCCATATAGCCCAATCCGTCGTGGCCGCCATATTCCGAAACTCCCAGCGACACCATCATATAGGCGATCTGCGAGATGGTAGAGAACGCCAGCACCCGCTTGATGTCCGTCTGTGTGATGGCGATGACAGCGGCAAACAGCGCCGTAAACGTGCCGATGTAAGCAATCAACGTCAACACATCGGGCGTAGCGAAAACATAAACAGGAAATAACCGTGCGACCAGATAGACGCCCGCCACGACCATCGTTGCGGCGTGGATCAATGCCGACACCGGCGTGGGGCCTTCCATGGCGTCGGGCAACCAAATATGTAACGGGAACATGGCTGATTTTCCGGCGCCTCCCATAAAGATCAAGGCCATTGCCCACGAAGCAGCCGACAGTCCCATAAAAGAAATGCCGGCGGTAGAAGCCACCACCAAGCCCGCCCCGTCAGAGGTCAATTGGGCAAAATCGAACGTACCGGTATAGAACGACAACAGGAGAATCCCCACCAAAAAGCCCAAATCGGCAAACCGCGTCACAATAAACGCTTTTTTGGAGGCGGAGACTGCCGAAGGCTTGGTGTAGTAGAATCCGATCAACAGATACGACGACACACCGACCAACTCCCAGAAAATATACATTTGGAAAATGTTGGTGGCGACGACCAGCCCCAACATAGAGAAGCTAAACAACGAAAGGAAAGCATAATAACGTTGAAATCCTTTTTCGCCGTGCATATAACCCAAACTGTAGATATGAACCATCAACGAAACCGTCGTGATCACCAACAGCATCATGACGGAGATGGGATCGAGCAAAATTCCCAGGTCGATATGCAGATTATCGGTAAAATGCAACCATTCAACATTGAACGGAATGATGGTCGCCCACGCTCCATCCGTTTGGCCGATACCGAAAAAATAGTTGTATGCAACAATGTATGAGATCAGCGTGCTGAAACCCATGCCCGCCGTTCCGATGATTCCTGCCATGCCGGGCTTCATTTTCATCCCCGACAAACCCAACAACAAAAAGAGAAGTAACGGCGTTATTATAATTAATAGACTGTATTCCATAAATTTATAATGATATTTAATCTTTCAATTTATTTAATTTCGTCACATTCACATTCCCGATACTGCGATAGGCATTGATGATTATCGCGATCGCGACAGCCGTTTCGGCAGCGGTGATGGCGATGCCGAACAGCGTGAAAAACAATCCTTCCATGCGTTCCGGGAACAAATAACGATTGAATACGGCAAAATTGATCTCGACCGCATTCAACACCAATTCCAACGAAATCAGCATTGCCAACATGTTTCGTCTCGAAATAAATCCATAGATCCCGATAAAAAACATCAAAATGCTGATAATAAGATAATATTCCATTTTGATCATCATACCCTATTTTTTTCTTGCGATTAATATTCCTCCGATAATACAAGCCAACAGCAGCACACTCAGCACTTCAAAAGGAAGCAGATACTGATATTTTTCCGTACCCATCAGCGCTGTACCGATCATTTTCATATTGATTTCCGTGTCACCTTCCACCGTGGCGTTGCCGGAATACAAAAACCGATGTTTCAATAAAACAAATCCCGCCAAAGCGATCCCTGCAACGGAAGTGAGTACGCCATAGATGATTCGCCTGATATTGTGCGTCTCCACCATCTCACCTTTATTGCTGGTCAGGAAGATTGCAAAGATAAACAGCACAACAATGCCGCCGGCATATACGGAAACTTGCACTGCCGCCAGAAAATGATAATTCAATAGAAGATACAAACCGGCAGTTCCTATCAGGACGAATAGCAGGTAAGTGGCGGCACGGAGTATTTTTTTAGCCGTGACTGCCAGAATCGACATCACGACAATCATAACAGCCAGGCAGCAAAAAATAATAAAATTGACCATGATATTTTATTCTTTTGTTATTTTTTCTTTCTTTATCAGCGACGAACCTTCTTTATTCAGTTGCAGGTTCAATTTTGCGCGTGTGAACACCGCATGCTCAAAATCGATCGACCATTCGATCGCATTTTGCGGACAAGAGAGCGTGCAGATTGCACAAAAAGTGCAACTTCCGATATCATAGAGATAGCGGTCGAGCACTTTTTTCTCTTTTCCGGTTGTTTCGTCAACTTCCTGTTTGGTGATCACCTGTATTGTTCCGTTCGGACAATTCATCATACAGATCGAACAAGCCGTGCATTTATGCTGATTGTCCTCGTTGTGAGGCATCGTCAATGCTCCGCGCATGCGTTCGTGGGGAAAAACTTTTCCTCTGTTTTCGGGATATTGTTCCGTCACTTTCGGTCGGATAAAATTCAACATGGTGATATACATTCCTTGCAAAAGGCGGTAAATCCCGATTAAAATCGTTTGTATGTAATTCAGTAGTTTCATATTTATATTACATTACACATAATGCCATGAACAAAATATTAATCAATGCCAGCGGCATCAGCACTTTCCATTCGAGGCTCAACAATTGATCGATGCGCAATCGCGGGAAAGACCAGCGAATCCACAATGCCAGGAAAACACAGAAGAAAGTCTTTCCGAAAAACCAGACGACCGGAGGAATCATGTCCATCACACCGTTGAAGGCCTCCCACCCGACAATGTGTAACGGCATCCATCCTCCCAGGAACATCGTGGAAGCAATCGCCGCGATGATAAACATGTTCAGGTATTCCGCCAGATAGAAGAAGCCGAACTGTATTCCCGAATATTCGGTATGATAACCTGCGGTCAGTTCCGATTCCGCTTCCGGCAGGTCGAACGGCCCGCGGTTTGTTTCGGCATGACCGGCAATCAGGTAGATTAAAAATGCGATGCACGCGGGGATATGTCCCTTGAAAATAAACCACATCTCGGCCTGCTGATTTACGATTTCCGACAATTGCATCGATCCGGCGAGCACAACGATCGACATGAGCGACAGTCCGCACGAAAGTTCATAACTGATCAACTGCGCGCCACTGCGCATGGCGCCGATCATGGTGTATTTGTTGTTGCTCGACCACCCTGCCAGCAGGATGCCGATAACGCCCAACGAGGAGACTGCCAACAGATAAAATACCCCCATATTGAAATTCACAGCATGCAATGCAGGATCGAAAGGGATCGCACCGAAAGTGCAGATAGAGGCGATGATCACCAGGAACGACGCAATCCTGAATAATAAAGGATCTGCACGGTCGATCTTGATAATTTCTTTCAACAAGATCTTCACCATGTCGGCGACACTCTGGAACACGCCCCAAGGTCCTACGCGATTGGGGCCGATACGACATTGAAAGAAAGCGCAAATCTTTCGTTCAATATAAATCAATAATAACGCGAGTACCGCGTAAACGGTAAGGATCACCAGGCCCACCAGCACAAATTCGACGAGCAAAGCCCAGCCTTCGTCCAGGTAAGTACGGAGAAAATGATCAATCCAAGCGGTAACAATACTAAAATCAAACATATATTATTTTTTCTATTTTTCGATTATCTGTCAATACAGGGTATCACATAATCCAAACTACCGCCCAACATGATCAAGTCTGCCACTTTCGTGCCGACCGCAATATGTTTCAATGTGTTGACCAATGTCATACAGGGCGAACGGAACTTCACGCGATAGGGATATTTCTCGCCGCGGCTGTTGATATAAACGTCAAATTCGCCGTGCGAACCTTCGACCCTTTGATGAAATTCGCCTTCGGGCAATTTGATAATGGCCTTAGTTTTTGCCGCATAAGCGCCCCCCGGGATATTGTCGACCAGCTGTTCGATGATTTTCAACGACTCTTCTATCTCGTCCAATCGGATAACATAACGGTCGAAAGTCAAACCGTCGGTTCGCAACATTTCTGCAAACTCGGCATGACGATAAGCGGCATAAGGGGCGATTTTCCGGACATCGTTACTCCAGCCGGATGCACGTCCGGTAGGCCCGGTAGCACCAAGCGAGATCGCCTTTTCTTTGCTGAGATAGCCGACGCCTTCCATCCTTCCGCGAGCAATCGGGTTGCCGGTAAAGAGGATGTGATGTTCTTTCAGCATCTTTCGCATATAAGGAACAAAAGCGCGAACTTTTTTCTGAAAATCGGGATGAATATCTGCCATGACGCCACCGATGACACTGTAATTAGCCATCAGACGACCGCCGCAAGTCTGTTCAAAGATGTCCATGATCTTTTCGCGATCTCGCATGCCGTAGATGAACGCCGTAATCGCACCCATATCGTTGCACATGCAGCCCCATCCCAGCAGGTGGGAAGCGATGCGCGTCAACTCGTCTATGATGGTGCGGATGTAATGCGCCCGTTCGGGCGTTTCCAGCTGCAATCCTTTTTCTACCGCCAAGCAGAAGCCATGACGGTGGATTGTGGCAGAAAGATAGTCCATACGATCAATCAGGTGCAGTATTTGCGGATAGGTGTCTGCTTCACACATTTTTTCTATGCCGCGATGGATATAGCCGAAATTGGGATCCACTTTTTTGACGATTTCACCTTCGAGCGCTATCCGTAAATGAAGTGCTCCGTGCGTAGAAGGATGTTGCGGTCCGAAATTGACCACATAATCTTCTTTTTCAAATAATTGTCGGTGTTTTTCGAGACGCGCTCCATTGAGATCGATTTCCAGGCTGGGCAAATCTTCCATCTTGTCCAGATCTTCGGCTTCGTGGGGGATGGGGTTCAATTCGGGATCGGCGTCATAATCTTTGCGCAAGGGATAGCCCACCCAGTCCTGACGAAGGAACAAACGCCGCATATCGGGGTTATTCACAAAACGGATACCGAAAAAATCATACACTTCCCGTTCGTATAGGTCGGCGGAATCCCACAAATCGACGACAGTATCAATCTCCGGATTTTCCCTGTCGTCGGTTTCGGTTTTCAATCTGATTGTATAGGCGGAGAACTGCGTGGCAACGAGGACGTAGATTACACCGAGCGTATCGCCGTTATCCAATCCGATAATGTCGTTCAGATAGTCGAACTGCAATTTGCTGTTGTGCCGCAGCATCGAAGCCGCATCATGCAGTTTTTCTTTAGGCACGGCGACGAGGAATGTATTGCCCTGCTGTTCAACTGTGGCGCCCGGCAGCTGCGCCGCCAAATCTGCGATCACTTTCATTGGGCGCCTCCTTTCTTCTGTTCGATTACAGCATCATTGCCAGCTTCATGCAGCAATCCATTTTCTTTTTCTGCATTGTCTTGCGTATTGCTTTCGTTCTGCAAGGCGAGATTGGGGTGCGGCTGTTTGGGCAATTTGAAAAAATCCTGCATTTTGATTTTCCTGGCCAATTGCATCATGCCGTAAATCATGGCATCGGGACGTGGAGGACAGCCGGGAACATATACATCCACCGGAATCACTTCATTCACGCCCATGACCACATGATATGATTTCTTGAATGGGCCGCCTCCGATGGTGCAACTGCCGAAAGCCATCACGTATTTCGGCTCAGCCAACTGGTCGTAGAGGCGTTTCAGCACCGGCGCCATTTTATGTACGATGGTGCCGCAGCAGATGATCAAGTCGGCTTGCCGCGGACTGTTGCGCGTCACTTCCCATCCGAAACGGGAAAAGTCGTAACGCGCTGCAGCAAGCGACATAAATTCAATAGCGCAACAGCTGGTGCCGAACACGAGTGGCCACACCGAATTGGAGCGTCCCCAATTGATCAGGTCATCCAACTTGGCAACAGCGATATTCAAACCACTTGCCCTTAATTCTTTCACATACGCATCGAGGTATTCATTGTCCTTGAAATCCTCGTGCTTCATATTCCGGATATAACTGTTTTTTACTTCCATTTCAAGGCTCCTTTCTTCCAGGCATACGCTAAACCCAATGCCAAAATTATCAAAAAGAACAACACACAAATCAATCCCTGAGCACCGTTGTCTCTCATTCCGACCGCCCAAGGAAACAGCAAGACGGTTTCCACATCAAATATCAGGTAGAGCAACGCAAACAAATAATACCCCACCCGAAACTGTATCCACGACGTGCCGCGCGTAGGGATTCCACATTCATAAGGATCTCTTTTGTGCGGACTGCTGGAATTGGGAGCTAACAACTTTGCGATCACTAAAGCGGCAATCACCATGAAAATCGCAGTAATTAATACGACCAGAAATAAAGCGGAATTAGTCATATAGTAGGCTTTATCTTTTTGTTAGTAAATAAAATAAATAAACAGGAGATCTCGTATTCAAATTGTCCTTCTCCTGTTTTTGCCTGCAAAAGTATAAATTTTTTCTTTGCCAAGCAACGTTTTTTAATATTTAGTGATTGCGCAACCAGGCAATTATTTCACAAGCGCCTTCCGGGTTGCTTCATCAATCCTGTCCACATACACGCCGCGGGGCAGCGTGACGGCGGTCTCGGCGCTGCGGGAGCCGATTGCGAACCTTTTGTCATCGTCAGGAGCACCCCCATTTGCCTCTCCGTAGGTGCCAATGGTCAACTTGCGTGTACCGAGACGAAGTGTTGAGATTTTATTTCAAATTCTCTATCAGTTGCGAAACTACAAAATCGCTGTCTTCGGTATGAATAGCGTCGTAGGTCTCATCAATATAGTCAAACAAATTGTGTTTGGCAAAGAAATCAAATGCCTGTTTAGCAGTAACATTTTGCTTGGACCTGTACTTTTCCAACAAAAATAACGAGTATTTTTCTTTTTCAGTCATAATATCACGTCGGGCATTTCAAATTTATTCGTAATGAATTCATTATCAAGTACTTTATATAAAAACGCAGTACTGAACTGCCACAAATTATTTTCTTTATTTTCGAGCATAGCACAAGTTTTCGACTGTACCAACATTTGCGTTGCCAATTGAAAATCAACATTTTTGGCCTGCATAATTTTCTCCACCAAACTTTGCATTATATGCCAAAATAACAAAGAGAAATTAGGATCAGACATAATCATACTGTTTAAATAGTAACAAATTTATCGTTTCCTGCGTTTTAAAAACATACTGATTAAAAAGTTTTTTAATTTTCAGACGTGCAATTGCCTCTTTTTCAGTGTATGTTCCTGCTTCATAGAGCTCAACAACCGAATACACATCATCGTTTGCCACAGGACCAAAAACAATGTCGGCAATTCCTTTCTGTTCTCTGTCAGCTCTGTTTTCAACCACAAATTGAAGCCATTTTATATTGGGATTGTCAAATTTCAACAACTTAAATGGCTTAATATGTGTTTCTTCAAAAAAATATGTATTCACAACAGCATTTCCGCCACGCCACTTTGCGACTTTACGAGCAAAAGCGGCAGCCGGCTCCTTATTGGTAGTAGCGTAAAATCCAGCGCCGAAATCCAATGGATGTGTTGGCGCTAACAGTTTGGGTTGTTTAATAATTTGATTACTGCCGTGAAATAATTCCATACTCTATTTTTACTTCGCTGCAAATTTACCACATTTTTTTTTATTTTCGCCTCCGAAGGTTGTATCAAAAGCACACAATTATTCTCGTTCATTCTTTGTAATAAACATTGTCTGATTTTTCTTACTTTTGCACCCTGAAATAAACAGACAAATTATGCAATCATTTTATGTGGAAATCATCGCCAAATCGCTTCAGCTGTCCGAAAATCAGGTGGGTAAAACCATCGAATTGCTTACCGGCGGAGCGACAATTCCATTCATAAGCCGTTACCGGAAAGAATATACCGGTGGACTGGACGAGGTGGCGGTCGGGGAGATTAAAACGATGTTCCATAAATTGGAGGAACTGGACAAACGCAAAGAAACCATCCTTCATTCGATAGCAGAACAAGAAAAATTGACCCCGGAATTAAAACAAAGGATCGAAAATTGCTGGAACAGCACCGAACTGGAAGATATCTACCTGCCATATAAGCCGAAACGGAAAACCCGCGCCGAGTCTGCACGCAAGAAAGGACTGGAGCCATTGGCAGCGATCCTGATGAAGCAAGATGAACGGGATATAGAATCCAAAGCGTCGACATTTGTCAACGACGAGGTCGCCGATGCCGAAGAAGCGCTGCAAGGCGCACGCGACATCATTGCCGAATGGATCAACGAAAATGAACGGGCGCGCAACATCCTTCGCAATATTTTCAATCGCGAAGCCATTATTTCTTCAAAAGTCGTCAAAGGGAAAGAAGCCGACGCTGCAAAATACCGCGACTATTTCGATTTCCACGAACCGCTCCGTCGTTGTTCTTCCCACCGGTTGCTGGCAATGCGGCGCGGCGAATCGGAAGGACTCTTGCGTGTCGCCATCGCTTCCGACGAAACACACTGCATAGAGGCATTGTGCAGGCTTTTTGTGCGTGGCAAAACCGCATCGTCCGACCAGGTCGAAATGGCGATAAAAGACTGTTTCAAACGATTATTGAATCCCTCGATCGAAACGGAATTTGCCTCCAGTTCCAAAGAAAAAGCCGACGAAGAAGCCATCCGTGTGTTTGCAGAAAACCTGAAACAGTTGCTGTTGGCGCCACCGCTGGGAAGAAAGCGCGTGCTGGGCATCGATCCGGGATACCGGACAGGTTGCAAAGTGGTCTGCCTCGATGAACAGGGCGCTTTGTTGCACAACGAAACCATCTACCCGCATCCTCCGCAGAACGAAAAGAGCAAAGCCGGCTCAAAAATCGTCTCATTGGTCAGCACATACGCCATCGACGCCATCGCCATCGGCAACGGCACTGCCGGTCGCGAAACCGAAAACTTCATCACCAACCTGCGATACGACCGTAAAATCCAAGTGTTTGCCATCAGCGAAGACGGCGCATCGGTCTATTCTGCCTCCAAAATCGCACGAGAGGAGTTTCCGGAATACGATGTGACGGTGCGCGGCGCCGTGAGCATCGGACGCCGACTGATGGACCCGCTGGCCGAACTGGTCAAAATAGATCCCAAATCAATCGGCGTGGGACAATACCAACACGACGTCGATCAGAATAAATTAAAACAATCGCTCGATCAAGTGGTCGAAAGTTGCGTCAATCAGGTGGGCGTCAATGTCAATACGGCAAGCAAACATCTGCTGACTTATGTATCCGGACTAAGCCCGATGCTCGCGCAACAGGTCGTCGATTACCGCACGCAGCAAGGGCCTTTCCGCAACCGTGAAGCGCTGAAAGCCGTTCCTAAATTGGGCAAAAAGACTTTTGAACAATGCGCAGGATTTCTCCGCATCCCGGAATCGGAAAATCCACTGGACAATTCCGCCGTACACCCGGAAAGCTACCCCATTGTAGAAACAATGGCCAAAGACTTAAACTGCACAATCACCGAGCTGATCCGGCAAAAAGAATTGAAAACCAAACTGCAATTAACAAACTATGTCTCGGAAAAAACCGGCATGCCCACGCTGCAAGATATCATAAACGAATTGGATAAACCCGGTCGTGACCCCCGCAATGCCATCCAGGTTTTTGAATTTGACCGTTCGGTGCATACGATCGACGACCTGAAAGAAGGACAGGTATTGCCGGGAATCGTCACCAACATCACCAATTTCGGTTGCTTTGTCGATATCGGGATCAAAGAAAATGGGCTGGTGCACATCTCCGAGATGGCTGATCGCTATATTTCCGATCCTTCGGAAGTGGTGTCGATCCATCAACACATCAGCGTCAAGATATTGCAGGTGGACAAAGAACGGAAGCGCATCCAGCTGAGCATGAAACTATAGCGGGAGCACCATCCTTTCTTGTGCACACAATGTTTCGGGGAAGATTGCCTGCGCTTCGCTCAATAGTAGGGCGACATCCGGATAGCGGGCGGAAAAATGACCGAGCATCAGCCGCCTGACCTCTGCCAGTTTGGCTATCGTCGCCGCTTGCCTGGCCGAACTGTGGAAAGTCTCGTTGGCGCGAAGCAGGTCTGCCTCACAGAAAGTCGCTTCGTGGTAGAGCAGATCAACGCCATGGATGATCGGGAGGACTTTCTCATAATACGCCGTATCCGAACAATAAGCATACCGTTTCGGCGGAGTCGCCGGTCGTGTCAGGAGATGATTGGGGACGACAGCGCCGTCGTCAGTCACAAACGGTTCGCCGGACTTGATGGAGGCAATTTGCTTCACCGGAATGTGATAAAAATCAATCATTTCCCGAATGATATGCGGACTTTTCGGGAGTTCTTCAAAAAGGAATCCGCAGGTGGGAATCCGGTGTTTCAACGGAATAGAATAAACACGCATTGTGCGGTCTTCAAAAATCTGTTCAGACCGGTCGGGATTGACGGCGATAAACCGAACGCTATAGGGCAATTCGCGGCAAAAATAGTTCAACAACGGTCTGAACATTTTTTCAGCATCCGGATGTGCAAAAATCGTAAATTCGCCTGTTCGTCCCAGCAAGCCCAATGTGGACAGCAATCCCGGCAACCCGAAGCAATGGTCGCCGTGCAGATGCGAGATGAACAGGTTGTTCAACCGATTGAACCGGAGTTTCATGGCGCGAAACTGCATCTGTGCGCCTTCCCCGCAGTCGATCATATACAGTTTATCACGCAGGTTCAGCACTTGGCAGCTGGGAAAATGCAGCGTGGTAGGCAATGCCGATCCACATCCCAGGATATGCAGTTCAAATCGTTCCATTTATCTGATACCGATTAATTTATGGATTTGCAGGCTCAATCGCCATTCCGGGCGCTTTTTGATTTCCGCCGTACAGTAATCAATATTTTTTTTCGTCTGACAATCGTCTGTATCGTCGAAAACAGGGCTTAAAAAATAAAAAAAAGCTTTGGGCAATCGCTTGATATCCGGAATGAGGTCGCCCTGCTTCACCGGAAGGCGCACTTCCGTCACTTCCGGATTGATGCTTCGTGCATAGTCCGGCTTGCCTTTGGGACTGCAAACCGTATAATCGAACAGAGGTGAAATCGGGAAACATCCATTGCTTTCCACCGCTTGCTTGTAGCCTTTGTTGATAAAAAACAGCAGGATGTCGTCAGTCAATTGCAACATCGGCTCTCCTCCCGTCCAAACAATCCATTTGCAGGGATATTCCCGGATTCGGTCGTACAATTCCGTCGCATCCAATGTCGCTTTCAGCCCAAAATCCGTATCGCAAAAATCACAACGGAGATTGCATCCCGCCAAGCGGATAAATATCGACGCTTCACCCGACCGTCCGCCTTCGCCCTGTATGGAATAAAACCATTCGTTGACCTTAAGTTTCATACACTGCGATGGTCTTGGGCGATTCCTGAATCTCTACACAATAAAGTTCCGGATATATCGGCTTAAACTTATCGTATAAATACCGCGCGAGATTTTCTGCCGTAGGATGAAACGGAAGAATTTCGTTTAAATGACGATGATCCCACTCCCTGTCGAGAAAGTCATTGATCGCAACTAGATCTTTGTAGTCTTTCACAAATCCAAATTCATCGAGCGTCTCGCTACGAAACCGCACCGTGACAAGGTAATTGTGACCATGCAACCGCGAACACGGATGAGCATCACTCAATTTATCCAACACATGCGATGCGGAAAAAGAAAACTGTTTACTAATTTTGTACATTGTAATTATTTTCGGAATCAAATAACAAACAAAAGTACAAATTAGAATTGAAAGTTGAAAATGAGTGGCTGGTGATTAGTGGTCGTAACTTTCAACTTTTATCTGTAACATTTCTTGAGCTGAACCGTCATTATAATTAAGAGGACCATGAAGCCAGACAAAAAGTTTATAAATACGATATTACCGATCACGGATAAGATGTTTCGTTTGGCTGCAAGTATTACAGGCAACAAACAAGACGCTGAAGATGTTGTTCAGGATACGATGCTTAAAGTTTGGCAAAAACGGGAAGAATGGAACGCTATTGTCAATTTTGAGGGCTATTGTCTTCGCAGTGTGCGTAACATTGCTTTGGACAAAATCTCATTGAAAGACAATCAGTTAGAGAGTATTCCCGACTTCTTTGATCCGCCGATGGAAAGTCAGACCGATCCGCTTGAAATTGAAGAGCAGCTCGAAGCAATCGAAAAGATTTTGAGCAACTTGCCCGAAAAACAACGGACAGTATTTCAACTGCGTGATGTTGAGGGATTGAGTTACAAAGAGATTGAGCAGATCATGAATATTTCGGAAGAACAGGTCAAAGTAAATTTATTCAGAGTACGGCAAAAAATTAAAAAATTGCTGAAAAGTTGATTTTTTGAGTTGGAAAAATGATGAAGCAAATAAAAGATATATTGGAACGTTACTGGAATTGCGAAACAGCACTCGAAGAAGAGAAAGCGCTTCGAGCGCAATTCCTGAACGGTGCGGCGCCGGAAGAAGTAAAGAACGCGCAAGCGGCTTTTTTACTCCAGGATCGCTTGGCAAAAGAAAAAGCAGACCCTACATTCATCCGCAAGGCGATGAAAGCGGCCATCACGTCTGATGAGCAAAAACAACGCAACAAGATTTCATTCTCCCAGATACTGAAAGTGGCGGCCTCGGTACTGATATTGATTTCGCTGGGAATCGGCATTCAGACTTATTACCGACAGGCGCAGTTTATGGAAGCGCTTTTCCCGGAAACTTTCACCGATCCCGAAGACGCATTACAACAAACCAGGATTGCATTGGATAAAGTTTCCTCCTCTTTTTCAAGAGTTCAGGGAATTTTGGACATCATCAGTCCCGAACAGGTCGCCGACACCCTCCACTCAGCTATTCAAGATCATTCTAAATAATCGCATCAAATGAAAAAAATCTATCTCACAATCGTTGCATGTACGATTACGGCGCTGCTCTCCGCACAGGAGTTTGCCGGTTCTTTCCTGGACAAATTCGGGAACGACACGGATTTTGAGGTTGTGGTAATCGGAAAAAAGATGCTCAACCTGATCGAAGGGCTGACGTCGAACAATCCCGATCTCAACGAGGCGATCAAAGAATTGGAAAACATCATGATCATTACTTCCCGCGATTCTACCTCATCGAAAGGATTTTATGATTCCGCATACAAATTGCTTGCGAACAAAAAACAAGGATTCGAACCGTTGATCACAGTGAAAGACCAGGAAGAAGATTTGATTGTGATGGCGAAAGAATCGAAAGGGGTGATCAAGGAATTGGTACTGCTTTCCAACAACGAATCGGGATTCAATATCATTTCGTTGAACGGGAAGATCAATTTAAAGACATTGGCAAAATTATCGGATAAAATTCCGGGGCTTAAGCTTCTGGAATCGATAGACAGTAACGAATAACCATTTTTTTATAAACTAACTTTTTCATTTGAACGGTAAAGACGGTGAGACGTGAGTCTTGCCGTCTTTTTTAATTGCGGGATTGACGTTTGCGTTCGTTCTCGTCCAGGATGATTTTCCGTAAACGCATCGCGTTGGGAGTCAGTTCTACGTATTCATCTTCTTTGATGTATTCCAATGCCTGTTCCAGACTGAAGATCACCGGCGGCGCCAGATGGACTTTGTCGTCGGAACCCGAAGCACGAATATTCGTCAATTTCTTGGATTTTGTGACATTGACCACCAGGTCGCCTTCTTTCGTGTGCTCGCCCACAATCTGTCCTGCATAGACATCTGTCTGCGGATCGATAAAGAAACGACCGCGGTCTTGCAATTTATCGAGTGCATAAGCAAAAGCATTGCCGGTTTCCATGGCAATGATAGAGCCATTCTGTCGCTTCTCGATCTCTCCTTTCCAGGGTTGGTATTCGATAAACCGGTGCGCCATCACCGCTTCGCCCGAAGAGGCGGTCAACACATTGTTAGACAATCCGATAATTCCACGCGAAGGGATATTAAACTCCAGGTGGATGCGTTCTCCTTTGCGTTCCATGATCGTCAATTCGCCTTTGCGCTTGGTCACGAGATCGATAATTTTACTGGCCGACTCTTCCGGCAGGTTGATGGTAAGTTGTTCGATCGGTTCACATTTTTCGCCGTCAATCTCTTTGATAATCACCTGCGGCTGACCTACCTGGAGTTCAAACCCTTCGCGACGCATGGTTTCTATCAGCACGGAAAGGTGCAAAACGCCTCGTCCGTAAACAATCCACGCGTCGGACGAATCGGAAGGGATGATTCGCAATGCCAGGTTTTTATCCAGTTCTTTGATCAATCGTTCGTAGATATGCCTGGAAGTGACATATTTCCCATCTTTCCCGAAGAAGGGAGAATCGTTGATGGTAAACAGCATGGACATCGTAGGCTCATCGATGGCGATGGGAGGCAACGCTTCCGGATGTTCCATGTCGGTAATCGTGTCCCCGATTTCGAAATTGTCGATGCCGATCAAAGCGCAAATATCTCCCGATCGGGCGGAGGCCACACGCATTCTTCCCAATCCTTCAAATACATTCAATTCTTTGATCCTGGATTTATGTATGCTGCCGTCCCGTTTGCAGAGGGCTACATCCATTCCTTCGCGCAATTCGCCGCGATGGATGCGTCCCACAGCAATCCGCCCTACATAATTGGAATAATCGAGCGAAGTAATCTGCATCTGCGGGAATCCTTCCAGCGCTTTGGGCGCCGGGATGTACTGTATGATGGCGTCCAGCAGCGGAAAAATCGTATTCGACGGCGTTTTCCAATCGTTGGACATCCATCCTTGTTTCGCAGAACCGTAAATCGTGGGGAAATTCAACTGTTCTTCCGAAGCTTCCAAGTTAAACATGAGATCGAAGACCATTTCTTCCACTTCTTCAGGGCGGCAATTCGGCTTATCCACTTTGTTGATGACCACAATCGGCTTCAATCCCAGTTTAATGGCTTTCTGCAATACGAAACGCGTCTGGGGCATCGGCCCTTCGAAAGCATCGACCAACAGCAGGCAGCCGTCGGCCATATTCAACACACGTTCCACCTCGCCGCCAAAATCCGCATGTCCCGGAGTATCAATGATATTGATTTTCGTACCCTGATAATTGATGGATACATTTTTTGCCAAAATTGTGATGCCGCGCTCCCTTTCCAAGTCATTGCTGTCGAGAAACTGATCGAGATCGGTTTTGTCGTCGCGAAACAATTTTCCTGCCACCAACATCTTATCTACCAATGTTGTCTTCCCATGATCTACATGCGCTATGATTGCTATATTTCTGATATTTTGCATCTGTTCTTACATAAAAACCCCCGGCGACAGTGACTTCAATCCACTATATCCGGAGGATTACTACCTAAAATGGAGTACAAAAGTACTGCTTTTTCGGATACAATTGTCATAATTTCGGATTATTATTCCTACTTTTGTAACAAACAATGCCATATGATTCTGATTAAAGACCCTGAAATCATAAACGAAGGAAAAAAGTATCGGGCATCGGTCTTGATTCGCGGGGATCAGATTGATTCGATTTTCACCGGAGAAATCCCGCTGGAGATAAAAAGAAAGGCGCAAATTATTGACGCCCAAGGCCAATGGTTGCTTCCGGGAATCATTGACGACCAGGTGCATTTCCGTGAGCCGGGGCTGACACATAAAGGAGATCTCCGCTCGGAATCGCGCGCTGCAATTGCCGGCGGCGTCACTACTTTCATGGATATGCCGAATACGATGCCGCAAACGACCACGGTAGCCGCTTTGGATGAAAAATTCGACCGGGCTGCTGAGACGTCTTTGGCAAATTATACTTTTTTTATCGGGGCAACCAACGACAACCTCCCAGAACTCAAGAAACCCGGTGCGCACCGTGCCGCAGCAGTCAAAGTGTTTATGGGGGCTTCTACCGGAAATATGCTGGTGGATGATGCTTCGACTCTTGAGCGGATTTTCGGCGAAGTGGATATGCTGATTGCCGCACATTGCGAATCTGAACCGGTGATCAAACGGAATATTTCATATTTTACCTCGCTCTTCGGAGAAGCATTGGACATCACATTTCATCCTAAAATCAGAAGCGAAGAAGCCTGCTACGCTTCCTCGTCCGAGGCCGTCGCCCTGGCGGAAAAACACCAGGCGCGTTTGCATTTGTTTCATCTATCTACCGCCAGGGAATTAGGACTGCTGAGCGACCGTCCGCTTCAGGACAAAAAAATTACCGCAGAAGTTTGTATCCATCATTTGTGGTTTACGGATACCGATTATGCCCGTTTGGGGAACAGGATCAAATGGAATCCTTCAATCAAGACGGTTCACGACCGCACCCGGCTGCGCGAAGCATTAACCGACGGACGGCTGGACATTGTTGCGACCGATCATGCACCACACTTGCTGTCGGAGAAAACAGGGTCGTGCCTGCGTGCAGCTTCCGGAGGACCGATGGTGCAACACGCGCTGATTGTGATGCTGGAAATGTGCCGCCAAGGTATTTTTTCGCCGGAATTGGTTGTCCGGAAAATGTGTCACGCACCTGCAGAGTTGTTCCGAATAAAAAAGCGCGGGTATGTCCGTGAAGGGTATTTCGCAGATCTGGTCTTGGTTGACCCCAACTGCCGATGGACGGTCAGTAAGCACAACCTGCTGTATAAATGCGGCTGGTCGCCTTTGGAAGGCGAGACTTTCTCGCATCAAGTAGTAAAAACCTTTGTGAACGGCAACCTGGTATATGAAAAGGGAGTCGTCGACGAAAATTTCAGGGGGAAGGAAATTGAGTTTAATAACTAAAAACAACGAAAGATGTTGAGTAAGAATAAAATAAAACTCATTCACTCCCTGGCGCATAAAAAAATAAGAACGGAAACAGGACTTTTCATCGCGGAAGGCAATAAAACCGTGGCAGACATGCTGCCCTATTTTGAATGTGAATTATTGTTGACCCGCCCTTGCTGGCTGGCAACCCAGGGAGACATCAAGACCAAGGAACTCATTGTCGCAGAGGACGGAGAGATAGAAAAAGCCAGCTTGTTGAAAAATCCGCAAGACGTCATCGCTGTCTTTCATCAACCGGCCTTGGGCGAATTGACAGCGGCATTCTTGAAGCAGGAAATCTGCCTGGCGCTCGACGGTATTCAAGACCCCGGCAACCTGGGGACGATTGTCAGGATTGCCGACTGGTTCGGCATCGAACGGATTATTTGCTCGAAGGACACCGCCGACATCTACAATCCCAAAACAATACAGGCCACCATGGGCGCCCTGGCAAGGATTCAGGTGTATTATACGGAATTACCGGCTTTTTTGCGACAAGCATCGCGCGAAGTCGACTTCCCTGTGTATGGAACTTTCCTTGAGGGTGAAAACCTGTATGAACAATCGCTCGGATCTGCCGGAATAATTATCATGGGCAACGAAGGAAACGGTATTCGGGAAACCCTCCTACCCTACATCAGCAAAAAAATTCGGATCCCCAGTTATCCTGCGGAAAGAGAAACCTCCGAATCGTTGAATGTGGCGGTCGCGACTGCCGTGGTCTGTGCGGAAATTCGCCGCCAGTCGCGCTAATGGGATAATTAATCTACAAATCGCAACAAGAGGTCGTCGAAAGCATCAATGCGACGATCACGAAAAAAAGGCCACCAGCGCCGCACTTCTTCCGACCGTTCCATATCCAGGTCTACAATCAGACAGGCTTCCTGATCGGCCGAGGCTTCGGCCAGCAATTCCCCCTGAGGACCGGCAACAAAGCTACTGCCCCAAAATGCGATGCCGCTCGCTTTGGCTGTCGAGTCGGATTCATATCCTACCCGATTGACGGCGACGACCGGCAGACCGTTGGCCACCGCATGCGCCCGTTGTGAGATCATCCAGGCAGCTTTCTGACGCGTTTTTTCTTCCGGCGAATCAGACGGAGTCCATCCGATGGCAGTAGGATAAATCAACAATTCCGCGCCGTGGAGCGCCATCAGGCGAGCCGCTTCCGGGAACCACTGATCCCAGCAAACCATCACTCCCAATTTGCCTACAGAAGTGTCGATCGGATGAAATCCCAAATCACCCGGTGTAAAATAAAATTTTTCGAAATATTCAGGATCATCCGGTATATGCATCTTCCGGTATTTTCCGGCCATGGTTCCATCTTTTTCCAAAACCACCGCGGTGTTATGATAAAGGCCTGAAGCTCGTTTCTCAAACAACGAAAGCACAATCACCACCTCCAATGCTTTCGCCAATCGCCCAAACCGCTCGACCGACGGGCCCGGTATGGTTTCCGCCAGGTTGAAATGATCCGTGTTTTCCGTCAAGCAGAAATAGGACGAATTGTGCAATTCCTGCAAAACGATCAATTGAGCGCCTTGCGATGCGCACGCGCAGATATTTTTTTCTAATTTCAAGATGTTGCTTTCGACATCAGGACTATTCATCTGTTGTACCAAAGCAACCTTCAACAACTTCATGGTCGTACATTTTTATTTTTGAACTTGTCATTCCTCTTTAAAAAGAGAGATCAAATATACAACAGATAATAGATTTTTTGACTTATTAGAGAAAAAAATTATCGAAGTTTGGTGAAAATAAAAAATATGCTTACCTTTACGCCTCTTTTCACATGGAAGCCCAGATGGCGGAATCGGTAGACGCGCTGGTCTCAAACACCAGTGGATTCACTTCCATGCCGGTTCGACCCCGGCTCTGGGTACGGAGAAAATGAAAGCCTAATTGATAATTAATCAGTTAGGCTTTTTTAATGCCCTAATTTTCCCCACATTTTCCCCACCGATGTTAGAATTTATACCCAAACAAGGCAAAGTCAATAAAATCCAATTCGCTGTCGTTCTTTTGGCAATTTTTCGTTTTGACAGTAGAATTGAAGTTTCTCAAAATCGGGGTCTGCACCACTAATAATGTTATCGACCATTGCTTTACGGACAATATTTTCAATCTGTCCGCCGCTGAAATCAAATTTTTGCGCTAATTCCGTCGCCTCGTTTCCGGAAATATTTTGCAGATTCGAACGCCAAATCGCCGTTTTTGCCTCTAAACTCGGCATGCCGAACTCAATTTTATACAGAAACCGTCGTTCAAACGCCTTGTCGAGATTTTCGGTGAGGTTGGTTGTGGCAATCAGAATACCGTTGAGATTTTCCATTTCCTGCAAAATGATGTTTTGAATTGCATTTTCGGTCTGTGCCACGTTGCCCGAACTTACGTTTTTTCGTTTGCTAATCACGGCATCCGCCTCGTTAAAAAGAAGAATCGGCGCAATTTTTAAGTGTTTTACACAGTCCTTGTATTGCTCAAAAACTTCCTTTATTTTCTTTTCACTTTCGCCAAACCAGCAACTTTTTGTCTGCGAAATATCGACCATATAAATATCACGACCGGTAGCGCGGGCAATCTGATA